>JAJRWW010000712.1 GCA_024276595.1 Myxococcota bacterium | reverse complement strand
TCGCTCCCTGTCCTGGTCCAGCTCTCCGGCGGGGCGGCGGATGTACGGCGGCAGCGGGACCTCGCCGTGGAGGGTTGCCCAGTCCATGAGCCAGTCTTCGACGCCGTGGTCGCTTCCTGCGCCGTGGTCGCTCCCTGCGCCCTGGTCGCTCCCTGCGCCCTGGTGGTCGGGGCGCCAAAAGAGCAGGTCGGCGCCCCCGTCTGGCAGCAGTCGCACCACTCGCGCTCGAACATCCTCGTGGCCCAGGAGCAGCAGCCCGCCGGGGGAGAGGCCCTTGGAGCTGCGACAGAGGCAGCGCCAGAGGCGGGCCCCCGGTGGGAGCTCCCCCGGCGGGGAGCCCTGGGGTGGCGCCGGGCTCACCAGCAGCACCTCCACGGCGCCGCCTGTGGGCTTTTTGCCCCGGAGGCGAGCTGGAAACACGCGGCTGTCGTTGAGCACCACGAGGCTCTCTGGGGGCAGGATGTCCACGAGCTCATGGAAACGACGGTCCTCCAGGCCACCGGCCGCCGAGTCCAGCACCAGCAGGCGCGACCCGTCGCGCCTGGGAGCCGGGCGCTGGGCGATGAGCTCCTGGGGCAGGTGGAAGTCGAAATCTCTGGTCCTCATGGCGCTCTTTACTGCTCCACGACGGTCACACCGGAGGGATCAGCGGCCGAGGCGCGGAGCTCGCCGTCCAGCTCCAGGTAGGTCCCGCGGACCAGGAGCGCAAAGGGGCGGGGCCCTTGCAGGCGGAGGAGGACGATCTCTCCGTCCGTGTGGATGGTCTCCCCGGACGGGAGGAGGAGGGTCGTGGGCGCATCGGGTGAGCGGAGGAGCGCCAGGTCCAGCCGGTCTGTGAGGTGAATGGTCCATGCGGTCACCCCGGCGCCCAGGTCCAGCAGGGTGGCTGCCAGGGGCAGCTCCTCCGGTAGGGGATCGGGGGCCACCCGGTAGGGCAACGCCAGGGAGAGGAAGTCGGGCTCCGTAGCCAGCACCGTGGCGTCCATGACTCCATGGTGCTGCACCTCCCTGGCCCAGTTGAGCTGGTGGATGTGAGGCGGAGAGAGCTCCGTGAAGGGCGGCTCGGAGACCGTCAGGGCGGTGGCTCCAGTGGTGGTGGAGACGAAGATGTCGACTCCGGCGAGGGTCCGCTCGAAGCGGGCCCCGTCCGGACGCAGCTCGAACAGCTCGCCGACGTCGTATCCGGCGTGGCCGTGCATCCGAAAGGTGTGCACCCGGGCCTCGGTGAGGTTGGTCAGGATGCGGTCACCCAGGACGAAGTAGCGGTTGTCCACGAAGGCGACCGAGCGGACAACAGTCGCGTCCTGGTAGAGCTGTCGCGCCTCCGCGTAGTCCAGGACGGCCCCGTCGTAGGTGTTCTCCAGCCAGGCGTCGGCGTCTCCGAAGTTGTTGAGGAGGCCCTTGTCGGGGGCCGCCGAGCCGTTGATGAGGATCAGGTTGTGGGAGGGGGAGTGGGCGGTCTTGGCGTTGTCGTTGGGGTCGGGCTTGTAGTAGCCGGAGTCGATGAGGAGGTACTCCCCGTAGGCGGCCATCGTAAAGGAGGTGGAGTCCACGTGGTCGTGCAGGGTCTTGCGCGCCGAGCCGTGCTCGGCCACCAAAAGGCCCCAGCGGGCGTCATCGCTCCAGTCGGATCGAAACACGGCGTCGCCGCCGTCGGGGAAGAAGTGGGTGGTCCATGGGGGCTCTGTGGCCTGCAGCGAGTCGTCGAAGTATGCCAGGTGGTGAGCCGAGAGGTCCGCTCCCCAGCCCACCTCGAGGGGGCGGTCACGGATGGACTCCCAGTCCCAGCGATGGCGCCCGTCGGTGGGGGAAAAATGCGGGAGCAGGACGCTCCCGTTGGGGGCCGTGTAGTTGGCGTCGCCCAGGGGGGGGCGCGGGCCAAAGGGCAGCCGCAGGGCCAGGCTCCAGTCCGCTGCCGCCGCGAAAAGTGGGTCGTGAAGGGGGTTACTGAAGCGGAAGGGCTCCCCCTCCACGCAGCCGTGGTCGAGCCAGGGATCCATGTCCACCCGGTTGCGGCAGTCTCGCGCGAGCTCGGGAGGTTCGGGGTAGACGTTGTCAAAGGCGATGAGGAACGCCACGCTGATGCCGAAGGCGAAGTTGTAGTAGTAGGGCCCCTCGGAGACCGCCCCGTCCGGCTGCACGTAGTGGCCCTTGGGGCCCCACAGGTAGTCCATCTCCGACACTGCCCAGGTGAGCCACTGCGTGGCGCGCGGATGCTCGGGGAAGGCGAGGCCAACGTAGCCAATGGCCGCCGCCGTGCGCAGGGGGTGGTTGTTTTGGCTGGTGCCCAGCAGCAGGAGCCTCAGGATGTCGTCCTCCACGAAGCGGGCGAAGAGCTTGTCGGTGATCTCGCAGAGCTTGCTCGCGGCGGCCTCCTTCTCCTCCTCGGGGAGATAGCCGGCCGCCAGGAGCAGGTCCCAGGCGTTCGTGTAGCCCATGAGCGTGCGACCCATTCGGATGTTCACGTCCAGGACGGTGTTGGTCTCGAAGTCGGTGCGCAGCCGCGCGAAGAAGTCCCGAGCCTTGAAGGCGTAGGACTCGTCCTCCAGGAGCCAGGCCAGGAGGGCGTTGGCCTGGGCGGTCATGGCGTTCTCGCCGTTGGGGCCCGCGTCCCACTGCTGGGGGTTGTCGTCGGCGTAGGGGAGGGATGCGCGCTCCTGAATCTGGGCCCAGATGGTGGCGTAGGGCTCCCGGTCCAGGCGGGAGAGGATCAGGGGCTTGTGCTCGGGTCTGAGCATGAGCCAGGGGCGCGGCGCCGGGGGCTGAGCCTCCTTGGGGGCCTCGCACGCTCCGGCAAGCCCCAGTGCCCAAAGCAGCGCGAGCAGCGGCGCGAGCAGCCCTAGATGGGCTCTTGCCGCCCGAGGCCGCTGGAGGGGCTCGTGGCTCGTGTTCGCGGGTCCGTCTCGGGTTGTCGGCACTTGCACTGCTCCGGGGTGTCTCCCGGTCGAGCCCGGGGTGTCTCCTCGCTGGCAGGGGTAGGCACGGCGTGAGCGCCTGCTCCAGGGGCTCCATGTTATCATCTACAGCGACCCGAGAGCGAGGGCCCATGCGAGAGTTTTTCCACCGACTCGGCCTGGCGGCGGCGCTGTCTGCGTTGCTGACGGCGCTGGTGGGCCCTGGGGGCGCTGCCTGTGGAGAGGGACCCCGGGTGGAGCGCTGGGACTTCCCTGACTCCTGCGACGCAGGTCCTGTGGACGAGGCCTGCTTCGTCGCCAGGAGGGATCCCCAATCGGACCAGGTCGCCCTGGCTCTGGACGTTGCCCTTCGCTACATGGGGGGGCACCCTCCCGCCGAGGAGCCCTGGGACTGGGGTCCTGCCACGCTCATGTTCGCGCTGACCGAGCTTTACCGGATCACCCGGGACGAGCGCCTGTCCGACCACTACCGGGCCTGGATGGATCACCACATCGCCGTGGGCTATCCGCTCTACTGGAGCGACCACTGCCCCCCGGCCTTGACAGCGCTGGCGCTTTATGACCAGACGCAGGATCCAGCCTACGAGGCGGTGGTCCTGGATGTGATGGAGTACCTCTTCGAGGAGGCGCCGAGGATCGAGGGGGGCATCAGCCACATGGGCACCGTGGACCTGTTCGGTGACACCCTCTGGCTGGACTCCCTGTTCATGTTCGGCATGATCCTCACGCGCTGGGGAGAGCATCGGGACGACCGGCTCTACCTGGACGAGATCCGGGAGCAGATCCTGATCTTTGCCGACCTCCTGCAGGGGGAGTCGGGGCTCCTGAAGCACGCCTACAACTGGCCGACCCCCCAGGATCCGGACGTCTACTGGGGCCGTGGCAACGCCTGGGTCACGGCGTCCGGCTTTGAGTACCTGCGCGTGAAGCGAAACCGCGGCGAGCTCGGTGACGCCGAGGTGGAGGCTGTGCTCGAACGCCAGCTCCAGGCGGTGCTGGAGTACCAGGACTCCGAGACCGGGCTCTGGTGGACGGTCCTCAACCTCCCCGGGGAGACCTATCTCGAGACGAGCGCTTCGGCGCTGTTTGCCTATGGCATCGCGCGCGGATTTCGCTACGGCTTCTTGGATGACTCGGTCTTGCCTGCGCTCTCGGCAGCCATGGCCGGGGTGGAGGCCAGGATCTCCTGGGACGCGAGCGGCCTCCCGTACGTCACCGGCGTCTCCGGGCCCACCACCGTGACCGACCTGCGCGGATACTCCCGGGTGGAGGTCGGTGACGACATCAGCTATGGGGTGGGCGCGGTGATCCTGGCGCTCCTGGAGTCGAGCGGGATCGGGCGGTAGCCCCTGCGAGGGGGAGACGGCTCTGCTTGAGGACCCAGGAGCGCAGCGCTTTTCAAGCTTGTGGCTCTCCCGTTCCCTGGTCGGCTCTCCCGTTCCTGGTCGTCATTCAGCCACTCACCCGCGCCCATTGGCCAGGGGAGCCAGAGCTCCCCTGGGGCTCTTTCTTCTACCAATGAACCCCGGCAAAATGATACAGTTTCCTCCCATGAACGGAGGCAGCGAGACATCAGGCGCGCGTCCCGGCGGGCGAGTGCTGGTGGTGGATGACGACCGGGAGCTGCTCGAGACCCTTGGCGAGCTCCTGCGGGACGCCGGTTATCACGTGGCCACCGCCAGAGGTCGGCGCTCCGGGAGGGAGGAGGCCGAGCGTTTCCGGCCCCAGGCCGCTCTGCTGGATATTCGCCTTGGCTCCGACAGCGGCATCGATCTGCTGGGCGACCTGCGCAGCGCCTTCCCCGAGCTGCAGTGCATCGTCATGACCGGCTTCTCCTCCATCGACACGGCGATGGAGGCGCTGCACCGGGGTGCCTACGACTACCTGCAGAAGCCGGTGGAGAGGCTCCACCTCCTGTCCGTGCTCGACCGGTGCTTCGAGAAGATCGGCCTGCGGGCCCGGTCCCGAGACGCCCACATGGAGGCGGAGCGCCAGAATGAGCGGCTGGAGGCGCTGAACGAGAGGTTGAGGGAGGAGGCTGCCAGGACAGCCTCGGCCCTCGAGGACCTCACCCGTAGCCAGGAGCGGTTTCGCCTGGCGCAGCGGGTGGGACGTATTGGCACCTGGGAGGTGGATGTTGGCTCCATGCGGATCTGGGCATCCGGTCAAGCCTATCGCCTGCTGGGGCTGGAGCCCAGGGAGAGCTCGGTGCCCCTGGACGAGCTCCTGGATCTCCTCCGTGCATCGGAGCGCGTGGCGGCCATGGAGGCCTTGCAGAGCCTGATCACCGAGGGCGGCTCGGTGGACTTTGAGTACGGGGGGATGGGGCGCATGGACGGGGAGGAGGTGTGGCTGGATATCAAGGGTGAGGTCCGGCGCGGGCCAGACAGGGAGCCTGCCGTCATCGTCGGGACCATTCGCAACATCACCGAGCGCAAGAGGTCGGAGCTGGCCCTGCAGCGGCTCAACGCGGAGCTGGAGGAGAGGGTCGCCCGACGTACGGCAGAGCTGGAGGAGGCCAACCGGGAGCTGCTGGCCGCCAAGGAGGAGGCCGACCAGGCCGCACGCCAGACCAGGCATGTGGCCGAGGAGATGGGCCGGCAGCTCCGCACGCCGCTGGACAATCTCATCTCCAGCCTCGACAAGGTGCTCACCCAGCCCCTGCCGGCCGCGGCCTCGGCCCGGGTCCGTGAAGCTCGAACCTCGGCGGACGTGCTTCGTCAGCTTTTGGCCAGGGCCCTGGTCAATCGCCTCCCTCCCCGCGGGTAGAGGCGTCGGGCCGTGTACAGGTGCCGTGCGGCGTGCAGGCGCTCACCGGGTATCGAGCTTCTTGCCCAGGATCTCCAGGTTGACTGCCAGGGCCTTGTTCGTGGGGTCGATGGCCTGGGCCTGCTGCCACAGGTGCCTGGCCTGCTCCAGGTCTCCATCCAGGTAGGCGTCGTGGCCCCTTTCGAACAGCCGGTTGAAGCGCTCCTTTGGAGAGTCCGAGGCCGATGCCTGGCGGCCTCCCAGCTCGCCCAGCTTCTGTCGCACCTCGGCCTCCACCGCCCTGTGCTGGGCCCGGATTAGCGCCGCGTGGTCAGACTTCTCCCCCAGGGGCGGGAGGTCGCTCACCCGCTTGAGCACCGTGCGGCCGTCCAGGATCACGATGGTGACGATGCGCTGCTCGGGGTGTGAGACCAGCTCGGTCTGGATCTGGAAGGTGCGCGTGCCCACCTTCACCCCCGAGAGCTGTCCCATGGCGTTGCTCTCGGGAGGAGGAGCGCCGGGGGCTGTCTCGGCCGCTCCGACCGTGGAGGCAAACTGGATCTCGTCAAAGGTGAGCGGCTGGGCGTGGATCCGGAAGGAGCCGGTGTCCAGGTCCACCAGCGTGTCCAGGACGTCCTCGGTGCTGTCGTCGTAGACCAGCTCACCCTTGTTGAAATACACGCTCGCAGAGAAGGAGCCGCTCTGGACCGCCACCTCGCCGGTTAGCCCCCTCGTCTCACAGAACTGCAGCAGCTTCACAAAGGGAAAAAGCGCGATGTCCCCGTGAAAGATGGGCACCGCGTACCGTCGCTTTCGCCGCAGGACCGATTCGATCTTGGCCCTCAGGACCTCTGGATGCGCTGGCTTGAGGAGGTAGTCGTCCGCTCCAAGCTCCAGCCCTCGCACAATGTGCTCGGGGTCGCTGTGGGAGGAGAGAAACAGGAAGGGAACATTCTTGTTGGGGAAGCGTCGGGCGAACTCCCTCTTGAAGTCGAAGCCGTTCATGTCGGGCATGCTCACGTCAGAGAGGATCAGCGTGGCGTTGTTCGACTCCAACCAGTCCAGGGCATCCTCCGCGCGGTGGAAGGCTTTTGTCTGGTGGCTCGCCCGAGCGAGGATGGAGCTGATCAGCTCAAGCACATCCGGCTCATCGTCGACGATCAAGATCATGGGCTCCTCCTGCGCACGGGCTCTCCCGGACCGCATCTCAAGCAGATGAAAGTAGCACGGCGATCTGCTCCATGGTCAGCTCAATCTCGCCGCGCTCGTCCACCTCCTGCGGGCAGATCACCGCCAGAAAGAGTGAGGTGGTGTCCATGGTGAAGTGACGCAGCACCAGCTTGTCGGTGTAGTTGAAGTCCACAGACACGTTGTCTGCAAGGTGGCCTCCGAGCAGGCTCTCCGCCTTGTCCAGGGCTTGGCCCAGCACCGCCGAGAAAGCCGCCACGCGGTTGGGGTCCACGGGGGTCTCGGTGGCGGCCAGCGGCAGGCCGCTCTCATCCGCGACCACAGCCCCCATGAACCCCGCGCGTCTACACAGCCCTTCGAGCAGCGCCTCCAGGCGATCCCCCCGGAAGGGGCTCACGCTGAGGGCCTCCTCCTCGGGCGATGGCAGCGGGTGCGACTGGCGGGTCGGCGCAGCCCCGAGATGGGCGCCCTGGGGATCCGCTGCCGGCTCTGCCTCAGGCTCTCTCCCCGGGGCCGAGAGCAGATCACCGATCAACCTCGCCGCCTCGGAAAGCTCAGAACAGTCCCAGCTCACCGTCTCCCTCCTTTCCAGCCAGTTGAGAGCTCATTTCCCGTGACTTCAGCTCCATGGCCAGCTCCAGGTACGCCTTGGAGGCCCGCTGGGCGTCTGACAGCAGCGCCACCGGGAGGGCCTCCATGCTGGCCCTCTCGAACTGCTCGTTTCGGGGGATGGCCGTGCGGAGCAGGGCCCCCTCGGGCAGGACATCCCGGATGGACCGGGATATCTCGTACTCGGCGTTGCTGACATAGTCGAGCATGGTTATCACCACCCCCGCCAGCTCGAGGGCGGGGTTTTTTCCAGCGCGAACGGACCTCAGCAGGCGCAGCATCCCTGGCAGGGTCTTCACCGCGAGGCTCCGGGCCTGTACCGGGATGAGCAGGCCGTCGCTGCCCTCCAGCAGCGCCCGGGTGATGGAGCCCACCCCTGCCGGTGCGTCCGCGATGACGTAGTCGAACCCGGTGGCCAGCTCCCTCAGCGCGCTGGAGATGGCCCCTGATGTGGCGCAGCGATCATAGGCAGCCAGGTCCGCGTCCTCTGGGGCGCCAAAGCCCACCAGGGAGAGGCCTGGGTCCCGGGTGGATGTCACAACCCTCTCCGCGTCGCTGCGCCCCAGCACCAGGTCCAGCAGCCCCTCAGGGTTTGTGGCTCGGAGGTTGCTTGCGCTCGCCAGGCCCGCCTGGGGGTCCGCGTCCACCAGCAGAACCCGCCCGGCGAAGCGCCCCAGCTCGAAGCCCAGGTTCAGCACGGTGGTGGTCTTTCCCACACCACCCTTTGCGCTGGCCACTGTGATCACTCTGCCCATTTGGTTGCCTCCTGATCCCTGGTGCCCTAGGAGAGCACCCTCAGAGTGCCATTGTCTCGCATCTGTGCCAACATGTTGGCCGCCTCTCCGAGGTCGCCCGGTATGCGCGCCAGCAAAAGCCCCATGGGCACCGGCCCCAGGGCGCGCAGGTCCTCCAGATCTGGTGTCAGGCTGGCGTGGGCTGCCAGCTCCACCGGATCCTCTAGCCCGGCCACTCCCTCCAGCGTTGCGAGCACCTCGTCCATCCGGGTCAAGGCCCCCATGAGCGCGCCGCGGAGGGGCAGGGGCTCCTGGTCCGAGGGCGGGGCTCCCCCCTGCTCATCGAAGAGCACCGAAAACAGCCCCCTGCCCAGCAGGATGAGGCGCTCCAGGGCCTCCCGTCCGGTGCGGTCGCCGAAGCTGGCCCAGAGGCTCCCTCCCTCCCCCAGCAGAACCTCTCCCCCCAGCTCCTGGAGTCGGACCCTCGCCTGTCTGCCGGTGAGCTCCAGGGGCTGAAGCAGCTCCGTGAGGGGCAGGTCCGTGAGGTCGCCCTCCACGGCGGCAAGGTTTCGCTTGTATCGCGCGGTGCGCCGCAGGGCCGCCCGCACCCGCGCCAGCAGCTCGGCCTTGTTGCAGGGCTTTGTCAGGTAGTCCTCTGCCCCCAGCTCCAGGCCCTTTACCTTGAGGTGGGGCTTGTCGAGGCTGGTGAGCAGGAGCACCGGGATATCCCTTATTCCGGGGGTTGCCTGCTTTCGTTTCAGGGCTTCGAAGCCGTCCATGCCTGGCATGCGCACGTCCAGCAGCACCAGGTCCGCGCCCTCTCGTTCCAGGAGATCCAGCCCGGCGGCGCCATCTGTGGCGTGCTTGACCTTGTAGCCAGCCAGGTCCAGGTACTGTCCCAGGATCTCGTGCTGGTCCTCGTCGTCGTCGATGATCATGATCTCGAAGGCTGACATTACACACCGCTGGTGGCCCGCGAGAGGCGGAGCTCATCGAGCAGCTCGAGGATCTCGCTGGGCAGTATTGGTTGACTAAGGGCTCGGGAGAAGGGGCGAGGAGGTTCCACGAGGTCGTCCTGGATCAGCACCAGCACGGGGGGCTGCTGGCGTCGCGAGACCCGGTGCAGCTCCGCCTCCAGGTCGGGGAGGAGCTCGGCGCTCACAAAGACTATCTCGACGTCCTTGGCCCCGAGGAGCTCGCGGGCCTCGTTGCTGTCGCTGGCCACGGCCCAGGTCACGTCGCGCTCCGAGAGCACCGGAGCGAGCACGCCGGCCTGGCCGCCCTGGGGGTCCAGCAGCAGCGCGGCGGGGCCCCTTGGCGGCTCCGAGAGGGGGAGATCCAGGACAAAGCGAGCTCCGCCGTGGCGCCGGTTCTCTGCCCAGACCTGGCCGCCGTGCCCCTCCACGATGTGCTTGACAATGGCCAGGCCCAGGCCAGCTCCATGGGAGCCGCCATCGCGCGAGCGCATGTGGACCGCCTGGTAGTAGCGATCGAAGACCGCCTGAAGGGACTCGGGGGGGATGCCAGGGCCCCGGTCGCACACGTGGACCTGCACGTGCCCCTCACGGCTGCCGTCCAGCACCACCTCGATGGTCGCCCCCACCGGGGAGAACTTGATGGCGTTTGAGAGCAGGTTGTTGATCACCTGCTCCATGCGGGGCACGTCCAGGTTGACCTTGGAGCTCGGGCCCACGGCGCGCAGCTCGAAGCGCACTCCCCGCTCGCGCCCGGCAGCCTCACACAGCTCGATGCAGTCCTGCAGCAGCGCCCCCGGGTCTGCGGGGATCCGGTTGAGCTCCAGCGCGCCCGTCTCCAGGCGCTCCAGGTCCAGGATGTCGTCGATGAGGTGCAGCAGCTTGTTGCCCGCTGCCGAGATCCGGCCCAGGTAGCGCTCCCCCTTGTCAGGGGGGATGGCCGGGAGCTGCTCCCGCAGCAGGTCGGAGTAGCCGATCATGGCTGCCAGAGGCGACTTGAGGTCATGGGAGGTGATGGCCATGAGCTCGCTCTTGCGTTGGCTCAGGCGCTCCAGCTCACGGTTCGCCGCTTGCAGCTCCTCTGCCGCCGCCCGGCGGGACTCCTCCGTGCTCAAAGCCGAAGCGAGGGAGCCAAAGAAGTCGCGCTCCTCGCCTCCCATGATCCTGGCCCTGTCGAAGACAGCCACCAGCACTCCCAGAGGTGTCGCTCCCGGGCGAGTGACGTGGGCCAAGTACAGGTGCTCGCCAGGGTGGTGGGGCGAGTCATTCTTGGCAGGGCCGAGCCTCTTGTCCGAGGCCGAGAGCAGTACGACGCCGTCGGGGTTTTGTGCCAGCAGGTTCTTGCTCAGGGTGGTGATGCTCCCTGTCGGGCCGTCTGTGTCGGGTGCGCGAGCCCAGCGGCTCACCGCGACGAGGTCCTCTCCGTCCAGGCGGCGGTAGTCCACCGCCTGCGCCCCCAGGACCTCGCCCAGGGTTCGGATGACCCGCAACACGTTCTCTCCGTAGTCCGCCCCGAGCCCCAGCAGGCAGCGGTTCAGGGCGGACATGCGCGCCTCGGAGCGCTTGCGCTCCCGGATGTCGGCGGCGTGCATGATGTAGCCGGTGGAGTTGCCCCTGGCGTCGCGGATGGCGGTTACGGTGACGTTCACGTCCACTGGCGCGCCCTGGCTGTCGCGGTGGAGCATCTCCCCCGACCAGGAGGCCACGTGGCTCTCCTCGCCCGGCAAGTAGGGGGGGCCCTGGTTTGCCTGCTTGTCTGGCACCAGCAGGTCCATGGGGCTCATTCCCACCACCTCCTTGAGCTTGTAGCCGTACAGGTTCAGGAAGGTGCGGTTCACATCCAGGATGCGAAGCTGCATGTCCAGGAAGCAGACGGCCTCGGAGCTGTTGAGGAAGTTACTGTAAAACAGCGCCATGCGCTTGATGGACTGGAGTCGGTTCTCGGCCGTTCGGTAAAGCAGCGTGTAGCCGCCCTCCCTGGCGGAGATGATCGTCTCCATGGGCGTGCCGCTGGGGGCAAAGAGGTACCTGGTCCGGACCTCATCGGGGGAGAGCGCCGGGACCACGGATCGCAGGTACTGCTGTCCGTCCGTGTCGAGGAAGTCCAGCAGGCTCGGGGAGCTCACCGTGCTGATGAGCTGCTCCAGGGGCCTGCGACCGGCGATGATCCGGTGGTCCCCAGAGAGGGTCAGGACAGCCCAGGGCTCCAGCTCCAGCAGGAGAACCCCACGCCCCACCGGGCGCAGCTCCTCGGCAACCGAGTGCTCTCCCGAGTCGCCATCTCGATCAAAGCTCTCTGTGTCGAAGAACTCGTGGAACTCCTCCATGTTCGTTGGGAGGGCTGCCGCGGCCACCCCGTGGCGCTCGATGGCGGGCAGGGCGATGCGAGCCAGGTGGGGATCGAACTGGGAGCCCACACCCTCCCGCAGCCGGCGCATGGCCTCGGCGTGGGGGAGGCTCCGCCGATAGGCGCGGTCGGTGGTCATGGCGTCGTATGCGTCGGCAAAGGCCAGGATCCTGCCGATGAGCGGGATGTCCTCCCCCTCGGTGCCCCTCGGGTACCCGGTGCCGTCGTAGCGCTCGTGGTTGGAGGCGGCAGCATAGGCCAGGGGCTCCAGGTCGGAGATGGAGGCGATGATGTCGACGGTGTCGCTGGCGTGCTTGCGGACCGCCTTCCACTCCTGGTCAGACAGTCGCCCGGGCTTCTGCAGCAGGCTGCGCGGCACCCCCAGCTTGCCCACGTCGTGCAGCAGGGCCGCCCACAGCACGTCCCAGCGGCTGAGCTGATCCGAGCGCAGGGCCTTGGCAATGTACACCGCGTAGTGGGCCACCCGGAGGGTGTGGCCCGCCGTGTAGGCATGCTTTGCATCGATGATGCGAGCAAAGAGCCAAAAAAGCTGGCTGAGCATGTCCACAAGCGACAGCCGCTCCAGGTCGGGGGGGGTGTAGTCGGTCTCCTGCACCAGGTCGGCCAGTGCATCTCCATCGTACAGGATGTCCACCAGGTCGGGGTCCTTGCCAAGGGCCTCCAGGGCGGCGTCGGCGATGTCCGGACGGCAGACTGTGCCCCGGCCAGATTTGGCGACCTCGAGGGCAGCGGCCCGGCGGCCCTCACCTGCGCCGTTACGCAGGGTGACCTCCATGGTGTCGGCGAGCTGCAGGATGCCGGCAGCGGTGTCGATGCGCTCTCCGCGCTTGCCGTGGGGATATCCTGTCCCGTCATGACGCTCGTGGTGGTCCATGAGCGCCGGCAGGAGGGGGCGGAAGGGCTCGAATGGTTGAAGGATGTGCACCCCTTCGAACACGTGCTTGACCGCCTCTGGGGTCACGTGGCCGGCCGAGGCGAGGTGGACCGTGTGGTGGCGCAGCCCGATGCCCCCGATGTCGTGCAAGAGCCCCGCGTGAAAGAGCATCCCCGGCTCTGGAATGTCCATGGCAGCGGCGAAGCGGTGGCTCAGAGCCCCGACCCTCCAGGCGTGGTGGAGCTTCTCTCCCTCATCCAGGTCCAAAGACAGGGCCAGCGCTCTGAGCAGGTCGTTGTACAGTCTGGCTCTGCGGTCGGTTTGCATGCTGCGGGTCGCTCCGTGGCTGCAGGAACACAGGTGGTTTTGTAGCAGGATCCGTACCACTGGGCACTGGATTATTTCACAGGTGACAGGGTCGACTTTTCTCGACAATATGAAGAAGACGTGAAATCTGCGACAGTTTGTGTCTCATTGGAGGCAGTGACTGTCTCGACCATGAGACACATTGTGTGTCTTTTCGTGGTCAAGTAGAGACAAGAAAGTGCGTAGTGTCCGCTACTGGCCCGCTGAGCCGGTCTCAGTGGGCTCACGGGCACGGTGATTGCATTGTTGTCATCGAAGCAGTCAGGACAATCAGCGCCGCTCGCCGGCCAGCACCAGCAGGAGCCAGTAACCATGTCCCGAACCGAGGATCTCAACCAAACCCTGGCGGAGCTACAGTCCGCCTCAGGCGACATCGAGGCGTGCGCGGTCGTTTCGGAGGACGGCCTCATCATCGCCTCCTCCCTTCCACAGTCCATCCAGGAGAGCCAGGTGGCTGCCATGAGCGCGGCGATGCTCTCCATGGGCTCTCGAACTGCGGCGGAGCTGAACCGGGGGGAGCTCAAGCAGCTCTTTGTCAAGGGCAGCTCCGGCTACGTGCTTATCATGAGCGCTGGACCCCACGCGGTGCTCCTCGCCCTTGCGCGCTCGGACGCCAAGCTCGGGCTCATCTTCCTGGACGCCTCCCGAGCCGCCGAGCGCGTGCAGGACATCATCTCGTAAAGTGGCCCACGGCCCACTCGGCATCTCGACACGAGGAAGAACAGATGATCACTTTGTACTCGGATGACAACCACCGCAACGTGCTGTACTTCGATCTCGGTGCGGGGCACATGGTCCAGGCCAACCAGCACCTGATAGTGGATGGCGGTGAGGGATTGCTGCTCGATCCAGGGGGGCACAAGGTCTACTCTGCCCTCTTTGCCCAGCTCTCGGACGTGCTGCCCCCGGCGGGTCTGAAGCATGTCTTCTTCTCCCACCAGGATCCCGACATCATCGCCGCGGCCAACGGCTGGCTCATGGTCACCGACGCCCAGGCGTACCTCTCGGGCCTCTGGATGCGGTTCATTACACACTTTGGCGTGGACGAGCTGGCCGCCAAGCGGATCACCCCCATCCCGGACGAGGGCATGAGGCTCCGGGTCGGGAGCACCGAGCTGCTGGTCATCCCGGCCCATTACCTGCACTCCTCGGGCAACTTCCAGGTGTACGATCCCACCTCCAAGATCCTCTACACCGGGGACCTGGGGGCCTCCCTGGGCGCCGACTACGAGGAGGTCACCGACTTCGGCTCCCACGTGCAGTACATGGAGGGGTTCCACACCCGCTACATCCCCGCCACCAAGGCGCTGAAGATGTGGGCAGCCATGGCCCGCGACCTGGACATCGACAGGATCGCGCCCCAGCACGGAGCCATGCTCAGTGGGGACGACGTGGGGCGGTTCATCGACTGGGTTGACTCCCTGACCTGTGGCGTGGATCTCATGGGGGACCGGTACACGATCCCTGCATGATACCTGGACCGGACCAACGAGATCTGGACCGGAGGACCTGATGGCCTACACCCGGCGGTTCGAGGAGGCGCTGGTCTTTGCCGCCCGTGTCCACCGGGATCAGCTCCGGCGGGGCGTGGAGGTCCCGTACGTCACCCACCTGCTGGGCGTGGCCTCCCTGGTGGGAGAGGTGGGGGGCTCCGAGGAGCAGGTCATCGCCGCGCTCCTGCACGACGCCATCGAGGACTGTGTCGGGGAGATCCCCGACATCCGGGCGCGGATCCAGGAGCGCTTTGGACCGTCGGTGCTGGCCATTGTGGAGGCTTGTAGCGACAGCGACCGGATCCCCAAGCCTCCCTGGCGCGAGCGCAAGGAGCGGCACCTCGCCGCCCTGGCCTCCAGGGACCCCGGGGACCCGTCGCTCCTGGTGTCGGTGGCCGACAAGCTCCACAACGCTCGCACGATTATTCGGGACTATCGCCGTTTGGGGGAGGCCCTCTGGACGCGCTTTGGCGGGGGACGCGAGGGCACCCTCTGGTACTACTCGGAGCTGGCGCGCATCTTTGCTCAGCGCCAGCCCGGGCCGCTCGCGCATGAGCTGGGTGAGGTGGTCGGGGAGATCCTGGAGCTGGCCGGCTGAGGCCCGGCCATTTCAAGGGGTCTAATGATCTGCCTTGATGTGCTCGATGATCTCCTCCAGGCACCGGTCCGCGTCGTGGGTGGGCACCTGGCAGGTGCCCACCTTTGGGTGACCTCCACCACCGTACATGAGCATCAGTGAGCCCACGTTCGTCTGGCAGGTGCGGTTGAGGATCGAGTGGCCCACCGTGAAGACCACGTTCTGCTTGAGGCGGCCCCAGATGACGCGGATGGAGATGTTGGCCTCTGGAAACAGGCTGTAGATCACGAAGCGGTTCCCGCTGACGATCTCGTCCACGTTGCGCAGGTCCAGGATGACGATGTTCTCGTCCTGTCGCGCGTTGGCCTGGATCATCTGCACGAAGTCCTCCTGCTGCTGCATGTAGCGCCGGGTGCGCTCTGCCACGTCCTCGATCTCGAGGATCTCCTCGGCGTCCATGGTGCGGCAGTACTGGATCATGTCCTCCATGAGGCGATAGTTGCTGATCCGGTAGTCGTGGTATCGACCCAGCCCGGTGCGCGCGTCCATGATGAACGACAGCAAGGTCCAGCCCGTGGGGTTCAAGATCTCCTCTGCGGTGAAGTCGGCGCTGTCGCTCTTCTCCACCGCCGCCATGAGGCCCGTCTCGTCCAGCTTGGAGAACTTGCTCGCGCCGCCGTAGTAGTCGTAGATGACCCTGGCGCAGCTAGGCGCCTCGCGGCTGTCCCCCTCGTAGTGGACGTTCTTTTGGAGCTCCAGCCTCTCGTCCTCGCTGGCGTGGTGGTCGAACCACAGCCCGCAACCTTCGATGAAGGGGATGTTCGCCAGCACGTCGTCCTTGGTGGCCTGCACCTTGCCGTCCTGCACGTCCTTGGGGTGCACGAACTTGTAGGAGTCCACCACGCCGGCCTCAACCAGCAAGACAGCGCAGGCCAGCCCGTCGAAGTCGGAGCGGGTAAGCAGCCTCATAGAATCTCTCCTTCAGTGGGGGCTCGTCTGCCCCGCGGGCGAGCCCGTCAATGGCGGGTCGGGCCCGCGATGTGGTGGCGAGGCAGGCAGGTTCGGCCACTAGTCCGACAGCAGCTCTGCCAGCTCTCCCTGGTCGAGGAACACCGCGTGACACTTGGAGCAGCGATCGATCCGGAGGTTGCCCGGGCCCAGGTGGGGATCCATCTCCACGTCGCAGCGTGGGCAGGTGCCGAGCATCATGTCCATCCTGTTGGAAAGCTCGGTGTACTCGGGGGAGTCGGCGCCGGCCGCGCCAGCGGCGATGAGCTTGTCCAGCTCTCCCTGGTCGAAGTAGATCCCCTCGCAGGAGGGACACTTGTCCACCTCCACGTCGTTGTATGTCTGCGGCGTCATCTCCTTGTCACACTTCGGGCATTTCATGTACGCTCTCCCTGGGATCGAGTGGACCCAGACGATATCTCCTTCGGGTCGTTCGAGTCAACGTGTTCGAGCCCCCGGGTTGTCGGAAGAGATCGGGGGGGACCGGCGAGGCCGAGGGCGCGGGCAGGAGCTTCAGCAGCCACCCCATGGCACAGGTCGGTCGTTGGCTCCGCCTCGTTAGCTGAAGGAGCGAGTCAGGGTGCGCAGGAGGCTCAGCGCCATGGATGGGGCTCGGCCGTTGCCCGTGGTGGGGCCGGCTATATGGTTGCCACCGGCGCCGTTGCCATCGGCGCCGGTGCCACCGGCGCCGGTGCCACCGTTGTCGCCCCGAGACAGACCGTGGGCGGTCTGAGCGAAGCCGTCTCCATTGCGGTGGCCGTTGCCGTGCTGCTCCAGGGCCTCCTGGAAGACCGCCTCGTGGCGGCGGAGCACCACCGACCAGTCGAAGCGCGTGCGCGCGAGCCTGCGGCCCGTGGCCAGCATCTGCTGCACGTGGTCTGGCTCCTGCTGAGTGTGCAGAAGCTGGCGAAGCAAGTCCTCGCTGTCGTCCACCTCGAAGAGCAGGCCGTTCTCGCCGTGGGCCACCACCGAGGGGATGCCGCCGCTGTTGGCGGCCACCACGGGCACGCCGGCGGCGTTCGCCTCGCACAGCACCCTGCCCATGGTCTCGGCATCCCGAAGACCAGTGGCCTCGTGTTGATGCACCCTGCTGGCGAGCACGAACACGTCGGTAATGCCGAAGTAGTTGTGGATGTCGGTGTGTGGCACCGGGCCCGTGAAGGTCACCCGGTCGGCGATGCCTAGAGACCTGGCCAGCCGCTCGTAGCGCAGGGCTCTCCGCCCGGTGCCGCAGATCATCAGGTGCCAGTTTCGTCGGTGCGGGTGGAAGGAGGCGAAGGCCCGGATGAGGAAGTCCACGCCCTTTTTGTCCACGAGGCGGCAGATGGTGCTCAGCAGGAGGCGGTCTCTGGGGATGCCCAGCCGGTCTCTGAGAGCCTGGCAGCCGTTGTGCTTCACGTTCCAAAAAAGGTCAGTCTCCACCCCGCCCACGAGGATCTGGACCCGGTCGCTGGCGCAGCCTGCCTCCTCCTCCAGGAGGCTCTTTGTGAAGTGGCTGTTGGCGAGGATGCGCGTGGCAGAGCGCGCCGCCAGGCTCATGAGCTCCACCCGCTGCTCCCTGAAGATGGTCTCCACCAGCTCGGGGGTCTCGAGCTTCCTGAAGAAGTCGTACAGGGGCTGCTCCAGGCGCCAGTTGCTGAGCATCCTGGATGCGAAGTGGAAGGGGTACGCGATCCAGGGGCGCATCACGTCGTTGCCCACGGAGCGACAGACCACCGGGACGCCGCAGAGCTTGTCAAGCAGGCCGTAGAAGGTGGTGCTGCTGTAAATGATGTCCGGGGCAAAGCTCCTGGCAGCGTCCACCAGCAGCTCCACGGAGTGCCAGTAGCCGATGCGACTCATGACCCTGTGGACCGGGAAGTCGAGGCTCGCGTCGAAGCGCCTGGCCGCCTCGGACTTGTAGGGAGTCGCGCCCTGGTAGGTGTAGACGCAGACCTCGTGCCCCGGGCGCTTGAGGTGCTGGGTCAGGTAGACGGCGGGGGTCTGCATCCCGCCAATGGCAGGGGGGAACTCGGGGAGGATGAGCATTACGCGGAGCTGACGAGAGGGGTACGACTCCGCCGGCCTCTGTGTTGCTTGTCCGTGGGTGCTCGCGGCTTCCATTCGCTCTTCTTTGTTGACCATTCTGGCCAGATTGAGATCCTGTGCTCGGATAGGACACTGTACGTGTTTTGGGCCTTCAGACCTAGCGAAAATCGCTGGCCTCTCGGGGCTCGTCCCGGTGCCGGCCTAGGAGGCGTAGAGCAGCAGCCTGCAGCGATCACAGTGGCGGTGGTACTCGCCCCGCTCGAAGGCGTCGCCGATGTCCTCGAAGCTGTCTACTCCCACCCGGTGAATGTACCTGAACTTCGACGGAAAATGGGGACAGAAGCGATACTGCAGCACAGGTAATCCCCCTTCATCTTGTAGAAGGCGAAACGGAGCTCCTCGGGCCTGTCCCGGTAAGGGCAGCGCTCCACGGATGGCTCCCCGCCATCTCCGAGCACCTGGGAGCCGGTGACGCGCCTGTCCACGGGGATCTTTGCGTGGCTGGCGAGCTCGCTCACGATCTCGGTCCAGCGCTCCAGTCGCCCGAGCACCTCCGACCTGGACCTGGAGATCTCCTGGACGTTGAAGCCCTGGCCGCCCTGCTGGTTCATGAGCTTCCAGCGGAGGGTGCAGCTCTCGTCGGGCTGGATCCGATCGATGAAGCTCTGCAGCTCCTCTGGAGCGTTGGGGTGGTTGAGGATGAACTTGTAGCACTTTCGTTGGGCCAGGCGCCCCAGGTGCTTCATGTTCTCCACGTAGGTGTCAAAGGGGAAGCCCTGGCTCATGTGCTCCCACTGCTCGGCGTGAAAGTACAGGATGGTGTGGGTGAGCACCACCTTGCTCCAGGGCATCGCCTCCAGGTCCAGCCTTGCCCGGCGCCGCTCGCTGAACTGGTAGGAGGTGAAGAGGTGGATGCGGCCCACGTGGGGAGCCATCTCGGCCATGAGCTTGCCGATGCCCGGGAGCAGGAGCGGCTCGCCGCCAGAGACAAATAGCTCGGTGGGCTTGAAGTGGGCCACCGCGTCGCGGTAAAAGCGGTGCACCTGCTCGGCGTGGCCTTCCCGGGCCAGGCGGGCAAAGAGCTTGTTCTTCTTGTGGGTGGCGCAGTAGCGGCACCGCCCCTGGCAGGGCTGCAGGATCTGGATTCTCAGGCAGCGAAAGCTAGGCATCGGATTCGTCTTCCCAGCGGTCTCGGAGGCCGTTACTAGCACAGAAATGACCCGGGTTGTCACATATGATTGCAGGAGCTGGCAAAGGCATGATAAAGCAGATCAGGACCTGGCAGATCGCCGCCAAGAAGGCCGGGTCCGCCCTGGGACACATGGTCCTGCTGGAGTGGAGGGTCCCCCACCTGTACGACGCCGCGGTGGGGGTCAAAGACAGGATCCTCGGGCGCTCCATCCGGGTGGAGGCCTGCTCCATGTGCCAGCTTCGCTGCCAGAAATGCTCCACCGCCAAGGGCATCAACAGGGACGGGGTGGTGGGATGGGGATCGCTGCCCTTTGAAAGCTACAGGCGCCTGCTGGACGAGAACCCCGAGATCCGGCTCGTGGAGCTCTCCAACTGGGGGGAGATCTTTCTCAACCCCGAGATAGTGGACATCATCCGCTACTCGCACCGAAAGGGTGTCCGGCTCAAGGCTGGCAACGGGGTGAACCTGAACCTGCTCACCGAGCAGATGGCCGAGGCGCTGGTGCGGTATGGATTTCACCACCTCTCGGTCTCCCTGGACGGCGCCAGCCAGCAGACCTACCACGAGTACCGCCGCCGCGGGAGCTTCGAGAAGGTCATCCGCAACATCGGGCGCATCAACAAGTACAAGCGGCGGCTCGGCTCGGCGCTGCCCAAGCTCTCCTGGCAGTTCGTGATCTTCGGGCACAATGAGCACGAGATCCTGCTCGCCCGCCACATGGCCGAGGAGCTGGGAATGACCTTCCGCCCCAAGCTGAACCACAGCCCCCACTACTCGCCCGTGAGGGATGTCGAGCGCGTGCGCCGGGAGAGCGGCCTGGCGGTGGCCTCACGGGATGAGTTCGTGGCTCGCACCCACCGCCCATACAGCTTCGCCTGCACCCAGATGTGGGACTCCCCGCAGATCAACTGGGACGGCAAGCTCCTTGGCTGCTGCGTCAACAAGTTCGGCGACTTTGGCAACGTGTTCGAGGAGGGCCTGGTTCCGGCCCTCAAGGGTTGGAAGTACACCTACGCAAAGGGGATGCTCACCGGCACCAGGCCCCCCGACCCGGAGATTCCCTGCTTCCACTGCAAGGTCTTTCAGAAGATCCAGCGCCTGCGCTCGGAGCGGCGGGGAGGCTGATCCGGCCTGAGCCAGGTGGGGAGGGGCGCGCTGTGCCGGCTGGAGTGCGGCCGGGCACCGTCGCGCCCGCGGCGGCTAGTCGTCGTCATCGTCATCGTCATCGTCGTCGTCATCGGCCGCAGGGAGCATCCCCTTGCCGGCGCCCATGGCGCCCATGGCGTCCCCGCCCTTGGATGCGTCCTTCTTGCCGTCCTTGGCGGTGTCCTTCTTGTCGCCCTTGGCGCCGTCCTTCTTCTTCTTCTTCTTCTTGTTTTTCTTGATGATGAGCTTCGTCTTGCCGCCCTTGCGCTTGACGATGATCTTCAGGTCGTCCTTGACCCACTTGATTCGCTTGGCGTTCTTTTTCTTGGGCTCACCCCATTTCTTCTTCGCGAACGCGACGATGGTCTCCTTGTCGATCTTGAAGTTGACCTTGATCTCCTTGACCTTGTCGTCGGCGTCGTACCTGGCCTTGACGCTGAACTTGCCATCTGGGCACTTGAACTTGCGCTTGCCCTTCTTGCCGAACCAGTGCCTGGCCGAGGAGCGGCTCTGGCCGATCTTGATGGGCACATAGTCCAGGTACTTGTTCTCCTTGTCACCGAAGAACTCCTTGAGGCGTACCTTCTCTGCCTTGCGCTTGTGCTTCTTCCACCTCTTCTCCTTCTTCCAGCGCTTGTGCTTCTTCCACTTCTTGTGCTTCTTGTGCTTTTTGCGCTTGAGCTTGCAGCCGGCGGTCCCGGCGACGCTGCCAAGGCCGAAGACCGCTATCAGCGCGGCGAGGAGGAGCTTTCTCATGTGTGTTCTCTCCTGGGTTCAAAGAGGTTGTCGGCGCGCGGGGCGCCCCGATGGTTGAACGGGTAGCAGTCTATCCAAGGTGCGCGATTCGAGCAAGTGGCCCGTGCAGCAGTGCCACGGAGAGGGGCGGGGCTCAGTCCACCGGATGGGTGTTGGAGCCGCTCGCCGGGTCGGCGGACCACTGCCAGTTGTCGATGGCCACCGTGGAGTCCAGGATTCCATCGCCTGAGTCCCAGACCGCGAACAGGAGGGTCACGATGTGCTCGCCTCCCAGCGCGGTTGCGTCCATGGGGATTGTTGTCTTAAGCCAGCCGGTGGCCGCGTGGCCTTCGAACCCGGTGGAGCTGAGCATCGAGGTGCCCAGGGGGCAGGTGAAGTTGATGCCGCCAGCGGTCTGGGGGGTGCAGACTTGCAGCAGGGCGTTGTTGACGCTGATGGGGTTGCCCCCCGAGTCGAAGGAGACGTTGTTGTCCGTCTGCCCGGCGGGCATCGGGTCCATCATGGCCACGAAGTAGTCGTTGTAGGTGGAGCAGATGAAGTGGGGGAACTCGTAGGTGAAGAAGTTGAAGTCAAAGGTGGCGCTACGCGCATTGCTGGGCACCCGCACCACCAGCTCCAGGCCCAGGCCGTCGTGGGGCTGCCCGGTCTCAGGAGGGGAGGCGCAGTTGGGAGAGGTGGGCTGGTATCCATAGGGTGTCGCCGACGTGTAGTACTTGTCGTAGCCGTCTGGGCTCTGGTAGCCGGGGTCGGTGGGGGTGCGGGCCGTGCCCGAGGAGAGCGCCAGCAGCTTGGCCCCCTCCCGGTGAACGGTGCCCGGGCCGAACTGGTCCAGGATGCCGTGGCCGACGTGGAATGTGCTCAGGCTCCCCGGGTCCCCGCCGTCGGGGAGGACCCAGCGCGCCTCCAGGACGCCCCACTCGGCGCGGAAGCCCTCGCTGCCGTCGTCGTAGTAGGCGCGCTTGCAGAAGCCAATGGCCTTTGCAGCGTCCCAGGGGTCTGTGGAGTCGAGCACCAGGGTGGCGTCGCAGGGCTCCAGGACGCCGTCGTCCACCACCGAGTTGCAGTCCTCGTCGATGTCGTTGTCCGGGACGTCAAGGGCGCCGGGGTTTACGTTCCGGTCCTCGTCGTCGCAGTCTCCCTGGTACTCGGTGTAGCCGTCTCCGTCATCGTCGTAGGAGGGGAGGTGGTTGTCGACGATCCCGTCGCAGTCGTTGTCCACGCCGTCGGGTAGGTAGACGCCGTGGGCGCCGCCCTCTGGTGCGTGGGGGTAGACCGTGGGGTCGTTGTCGTCGCAGTCCCCGGCGTCCTCTGGGAAACCGTCGGAGTCGAAGTCCGAGTCCACGAAGCCGTCGCAGTTGTCGTCGATGTAGTTGAAGGGGAACTCCGGGACCCCTGGGTTGACGTTCTCGTTGTTGTCGTCGCAGTCTCCGTCGGCGATGGTGTAGCCGTCTCCGTCGTTGTCCGCGGTGACATCGGCGTCGGTGACGTTGCTCTTTACGGGGCCGCAGGCCAGGAGCGCCAGGGCCAGGCTCACGGCAGCGGCGACGCGCGCGGCAGCGGCCAGGCTCGCCAGGCCAGTCAAAGACACAGTGGGGTTGAGTGTCGGGTCACGTCTCATGGATACTTCCTCAAGGTTAGTCAGCGCAGAGATAGACGATCTCGTGGGGTCCGCCGCTGCCACAGCACGCCTCGGCAAACCCCGACACACAAAGTATCTTGCCGAAACCCCGGGCGAGTCAAGCCCTCGGGAGTTGACCCATTAGATCACAGGCGTTCCCCGTTGGTTCCGCGTACGCGGTGAGGTGCCAGGCCCCGGTGGGACGCCTGCGCCTCCCCTAGCCCTGCGATGGAACGCCAGCCCGAGGCGCCAGCGCTCAATGCGCCAGCGCCTTCACCTCGTCGGGAGGCAGGCCCACCACCTCGGCCACCTCGTCCGGGGACATCCCCCTTGCCAGCAACCGGCGCGCCACCTCCTGCTTGCCCTCCTGCTTGCCCTCCTG
>JAJRWW010000711.1 GCA_024276595.1 Myxococcota bacterium | reverse complement strand
CCTCGCCTGATCCCGTCGAAAGAATGCCCAGGGACGGACTTGAACCATCGACACGCGGATTTTCAGTCCGCTGCTCTACCAGCTGAGCTACCTGGGCTCAGGGCGTCTTGTTTATCGAATGGCCCCAAGGGTGTCAAGGGGTTGATGACGTGGAATCGGACAGGGCTTGCAAGCAGAAAGGACCGGACCGGCGAGAGCAGATGTGGGCGGGCGCGGCGAGCAGAGAAGCTCGCCGCGCTAGGTCGGGCACGCCTAGGCGGCCGGGATGCAGTAGGTGGGATCTCCTGCCTGACCCCCTGGGAGCGTGGTGCAGGTGTATCCCTCTGCCTCGCGGCACTCGGAGGGCACGGTGCAGGGCTTGAGGCAGTACTGCATGAAACCAAAGAGGTCCACGCAGACTCCGGTGTCGCTGTCACAGGAGTCCCCTGGCACGCAGCCGTTACCCGTGCAGTAGCCGCCTGGGAAGTTGAAGTAGCCACCCACGGAGGTGAGACACTCCGGGGTTCCGCTCGTGATGTCGGTGCACTGGCTCACGTCGCCGCATGCCTCGCCCACGCCGCCGTTTCCGGCGGGACAGCAGGCGCCCGCGTTGCATGCCACGTCCTCGTCGTTGCAGTCCGGACCCAGGCAGCCAGCCCCCTCTCCGTAGCCATCCCCGTCCACGTCCACGCACGGTGCAGGGCAGCAGGCTCCCACCCAGCAGCTCACGTCGTTGTCGTCGCAGTCGGGGCCCTGGCAGTCCGTGCCCTCCCCAAAGCCATCCCCGTCCACGTCCACGCAGTCGCCACAGCAGGCGCCTTCGTAGCAGGAGATGTCTGCGTCGTCGCAGTCGGCGCCCAGGCAGTCGGCGCCCACGCCGTAGCCGTCTCCGTCCAGGTCCGTGCAGTCGGTTGTCGTGCAGCAGGCGTCGCCCACGGCGTAGCAGGCACTGTCGCTGTCGTTGCAGTCGGCACCCAGGCAGTCGGCGCCCACGCCGTAGCCGTCTCCATCCAGGTCCGTGCAGTTGGCCGTGTTGTTGTTGTTTCCGCCCGCCGTGTCGTCGTCCCCGCAGGCAGCAAACGACAGGAGAAACAACGATGCCACCATCATGGTCATTGTCTTGCGCATGCTCACACTCCTTTGGCTATGTTTTTCCATTAGCACAGGTGGTGAGCCAATTGCAAACGGCTGGCGAGGCGGCGCCTCAGACCCACGAGGCGGTGTCGACCAGCGGTGGGCGCCGATGTTGGTGCTTCTGCACGTAGCTGGGGCCTCGCTAGCCTGACTGTAGAGGGGAACTCTGCGGTTCCCCTCCCCCGCAGGCCACTACCCCTGGCCCGCGGGGCCCCCTCCCCTCAGCACGGCGACACTCGTCGCCGGCCGTCGCACGTGCGCCGGCTGGCTCGTGCCGCGTCGGGCGCCTGATCTAAAGCTTGACCCATTTGCCACAGATTCTCGTCCTCGAGGGATCTAGCGGAGCGGCGGAGCCATGTCGGGCGGGCGTGGAGAGACCGGACGCGCTCAGAGCTGCTGTAGACGCTCGGCCAGGCGTACCACCGAGCTGCACAGGAGGTCCGGGACCACCGCGCGGCTCTTGGCCGCGTCCCTCTTGGTGGTCTCACCAGAGAACACCAGGACGCCATAGAGCCCGGAGCGGTTGGCCATGGTCATGTCCGTGTCTAGCTGGTCCCCCACCATGGCGGTCTCCTCCGCCGTGTGACCCAGCTTTGCCAGGGCCGCCGCGACAATCTCTGGTTGAGGCTTGCCGATGACGTGGGGCACCCGACCGGTCACCGACTTGATCGCCTCGATGAAGGAGCCGATGTCCGGGATGAGCCCCTCATCTGTGATGCAGGTGTAGTCGGGGTGGGTGGCGTAGTAGGGGCAGCCCTCTGCCACGAGCAAACAGGCCCGCTTCAGCCGCTCATAGGTGAGGGTAGTGTCGAAGCCGAGCACCACCGCGTCCGCGGCACCGCTGTCGGCGAGCACAAAGCCCTTCTCCTCGAACTCCTCCCGGAGCGCCGGTGTGCCCAGCAAAAAGATCCGCCTGCAAGAGGTGTCGGCCCATAGATAATGGGCCGTGGCCTCGCCGGAGGTCATGATCTCCGACGTCTCCGCGGGAATGCCCAGGCGCCTGAGCCTGTCGCGGAAGGTCACGGCCCGAGCCGAGGAGTTGTTGGTGAGAAACATGAACGGGTAGCCCCTCTCCCTCAGCAGGGCGATGAAGTCCACCGCTCCGGGCACCGCTCGCTCGCTAACGTAGAGGGTGCCATCCATGTCGGTGATGAACGCCTTGATGTCAGCCAGGCTGCGCTTGCTTTCCGTCAACTGTCTGTCCTTTCTGCCCGGAGCCGGAATCGAACCGGCACGGGTCGCCCCGAGGGATTTTAAGTCCCTTGCGTCTACCTGTTTCGCCATCCGGGCTCTGAGCCAGCAATGACACCTATCGTATGCCGCTGTCAACCGGTGTGGACGCTGGCTCTGCTTCGGGTGTGAGCGCCGAGAGCCGGGTCCCACAGCCCGCCTGGCGGCCGATCCGTCTCTGGGGGCGGTTGACTTGGCTGCAATGGAGCTTACCTTGTGAGACGAGTGAAAAACGGCCAAAGGGGCCGCGCCGGGTGTCCTTTGGGCTCCTCGGCTGCGGTGGGCTCTGCGGCCAGGCTGACAAGCGAGGAAGACAATGCGATTTGACAAGCTGACCATCAAGGCCCGGGAGGCCGTGCAAAAGGCAATGGATCTGGCCAGCAAGCAAGGGCACCAGGAGCTCTCCGGGGAGCACCTGCTGCTGGCGCTCTTGACGCAGGACGACGGCCTCGTCGGGCCCCTGCTGGGCAAGCTGGGAGCTCGGCCCGAGGAGGTGGCATCGAGCCTCATGGCAGAGCTGGAGAAGCGCCCCAAGGTCAGCGGTGGCGGTTTCGACGTCTACCTCGGCGACGACACCAAGGCGGTGCTGGGCCAGGCATTGCAAGAGGCAGACGCCTTCAAGGACGAGTATGCATCCAGCGAGCATATCCTGCTGGCGCTGGCCGGGGGGAGCGGCGAGGCGGCGCGGATCCTGGCCAGCCACGGCGTGACCCGCGAGAAGATCCTGGTGGGGCTGGCCGAGATCCGCGGCAACGTGCGCATCACCGACGAGGACCCGGAGGGCAAGTACGACGCCCTCAAGCGCTACTGCACCGATCTCACCGAGGCGGCCCGCCAGTCCAGGCTGGACCCGGTCATCGGCCGTGAGGAGGAGATCCGGCGGGCCATGCAGGTGCTCTCCAGGCGCACCAAGAACAACCCAGTCCTCATCGGCGAGGCAGGGGTTGGCAAGACCGCCATCGCGGAGGGAATCGCTCAACGCATCGCCGCCGAGGACGTTCCCGAGTCCCTCAAGTCCAAGAGGCTCGTGTCCCTGGACCTGGGCGCCCTCATCGCTGGTGCCAAGTACCGAGGCGAGTTCGAAGACCGCCTCAAGGCGGTGCTCAAGGAGGTGGGCGCCGCCGACGGAGATATCATCCTCTTCATCGACGAGCTGCACACCCTCGTGGGCGCCGGCGCGGCAGAGGGGTCCATGGACGCCTCCAACATGCTCAAGCCCGCCCTCGCCCGCGGTGAGCTCCGCTGCGTGGGCGCCACCACCCTCGACGAGTACCGCAAGTACATCGAGAAGGACAAGGCCCTGGAGCGCCGCTTCCAGCCCGTGTTCGTGGGAGAGCCCACGGTGGAGGAGACCATCTCCATCCTGCGGGGCATCAAGGAAAAGTACGAGGTGCACCACGGCATCCGGATCCAGGACGCAGCCCTCATCGCTGCCACCACCCTGAGCAAACGCTACATCACCGACCGCTTCTTGCCCGACAAGGCCATCGACCTGGTGGACGAGGCCGCCTCCCGCCTGAAGATGGAGATCGACTCGCTCCCGGTGGAGATAGACGTGCTCCAGCGACAGCTCGTTCACCTGGAGATAGAGCAGCAGGCCCTGAAGAAGGAGCGGGGCAAGGCCGTGCGCGCCCGGCGAAAGGAGCTCAAGGGAGCCATCGCCGAGCTGCGGAAGCAGGTGGATGACATGAAGGCCACCTGGTTGCAGGAGAAGGAGATCATCACAGAGCTGAGGCAGGTCAAGGAGCAGATCGATCAGCTCAAGACGGACGCCAAGCAGGCACAGCGCTCAGGAGAGCTCCAGCGAGCGGCCGAGCTGACCTACGGACGGCTCCCCGAGGCACAGGCTCGCCACGAGGAGCTTACCCGGAAGCTGGCCGAGCAGCAGGAGCAGGGCTCCTTTCTGCGGGAGGAGGTCACCGACGAGGACATCGCCCAGATCGTGAGCCGCTGGACCGGAATCCCGGTGGCCAAGATGCTGGAGGGGGAGACCGAGCGCCTCTTGAAGATGGAGGAGCGCCTGCGCACCAGGCTCGTGGGTCAACAGGAGGCGGTGCGCGCCGTCTCCAACGCGGTGAGGCGCAGCCGCGCAGGTCTGCAGGACACGGGCCGCCCGGTGGGCTCATTTCTGTTTCTCGGTCCAACCGGCGTGGGCAAGACCGAGCTGGCGCGCTCCTTGGCCGAGTTCCTGTTCGACGACGAGGCGCAGATGGTGCGCATCGACATGAGCGAGTACGGCGAGCGCCACAGCGTCGCCAGGCTCATCGGCGCCCCCCCGGGATACGTCGGCTTCGACCAGGGCGGCCAGCTCACCGAGGCCGTGCGGAGACGCCCCTACTGCGTGGTGCTCTTCGACGAGATCGAGAAGGCTCACCCGGAGGTCTTCAATGTCTTCCTGCAGGTGCTCGACGAGGGGCGGCTCACCGACGGGCAGGGGCGAACGGTGGACTTTCGCAACACGGTCCTCATCATGACCTCCAACGTGGGAACCCAGCTCCTCGACGAGCTGGAGCGCGAGGGCGAGGCGGTGGACCCTGCCCTGCTGGACAGGGCGCTGCGCCAGACCTTCAGGCCCGAGTTCCTGAACCGCATCGACGAGGTGATCACCTTCCACCGGCTGACAAAGGAGCACCTGCGCCGCATCGTAGACATCCAGCTAGAGCGGGTCCGGCGCCTGCTGGCGGACCGGAGCCTCTCCATCGAGATCTCTCCGGAGGCCAAGACCCTGCTGGCGGACGCGGGCTACGACCCTGCCTACGGCGCCCGTCCCCTGCGCAGGGCGATCTCCCGACTCCTGATGGATCCCCTGGCCCAGCGTCTGCTGGCGGGCGACTTTCAGCCCGGGGACACGGTGCTGGTGCAGGCCACCGGCGACTCTCTGGACTTCCAGCGACGCCCGGGCATCTCCTCGGAAGCCGAGGCCGCCGCATAGTCTCTTGTCAAATCGATTCTGCGCGAGCAGGCAATTGGCTGTCTGCACCGGCAGGCCTGCGCCCCGAGCCGACGCCCAGCGCGGATGGCTCGTTGACATGGCGCTGTGGCCGCGCATACTCTGATGCGCACGAAGAGGCACCAGGCACAGCCCCATGACCCGCACCGGTAGTGACCTTTCCCAGCAGATCGAGGCCATTCTTCGGGAGACAACCGCGCGCATCGTGGCCCTGCTAGAGGGAGAGCGGGAGGCCATGGTGGAGTCGCTCAAGCAGGCTCTCGCCACCCTGGACTCCAACCTCAGAAGCAGCGCGGACATTCCAGAAGCTCTGCTCGCCAGCATTCCAGCGCCAGGCGCGCCTTCCAGCGCCTCCAGGCGCCCCCCCCGCAGCCAGTGGGTCCGCACCCAGGACGTGGTGGTGAGGCTCAGGGAGCTGCTGCAAAACCGGCCCCATGGGGCGCGCATCGCCGACCTTCGCCAGGAGACAGGCTTCTCCCACATGCAGCTTCATCGGGCCCTGCGAAAGCTGCGAGAGGCAGGAGAGGTCCTCAAGGAGGGGGAGATGCGGCGGACCGTGTACCGGTACGTCGAGCGACCCCGAGCCAGGCGGACCACATCCACCCGAGCCCAGCGCCCCGCCGACACCAGCAGGCCCACGGCCAAGGCCAAGGCCAGAGCTCGCCCCGGGCGCGCCAGCCGGGTCCCCACCGAGGAGGTCAGGCGGGCGGTGCACAGGGCCCTCCGCAGGCGCAAGAGGGGGCTGCCCATGTCCCGCCTCAGGGACGTGACGGGCTACTCCGACAAGCAGATCCACCGCGCCATCGTGGCCATGGCCGACGAAGGGCTGCTGGAGCGCGTGGGCTCTGGTCGCAACATGCGCTACGTGCTCATGGGGTAGGG
>JAJRWW010000710.1 GCA_024276595.1 Myxococcota bacterium | reverse complement strand
TGCCGGTAAAGCGTTGGCCGGTGCGCAGTTCGGTCAGCACGGTTTTTACATCTTCAACGGCGCAGCGCATCCATTCCAGATCGACGTTCTCGAAACCCTTCCTGACAAGGGCGGCGCGCACTTCGTGGTCGGTGAAAACAGTGCCATCGTCCCGCTCGGCGGGCGCATCCAGTTCGATGGTGTAATTCCTGATTGCCGCGGTCTTGAGTTGCTCGGCGACGCGCCGCGATACGTCGCGTGTCGTCTGCCCCACCTTGAGGAGACCCTCGTGCGCCTCGTCGTCAATCGAGTAGGCATAGATGCGCGGCCGGGCTTCCGGCTTGGGGGCGAGGATTTGGTCGATGGTGGGTTTACTCATTACCATTTTCCATCGGGCGGATCATGGACTCAATATAGGACTGCTCCTCCCGCGTAATGCCGTACTTCCCGTAAAGTATCTCATCCGTCCACGTCCGGTCCCAAGCCTGTTGGGGAACCCATGAATATGTTGACCGAAGTGCATGTTGAGTGATCTTGCGAAGTGAGACGAGGAATCGGAAGAACCGGGTTTTGATATAGCTCTGGAGACTATTTGCCTCCCTTTCACTTGCGAGTGGCCCTGCGACCAGATACGACTGCGTACAAACCGAAGCGGGCGGAGCCACAATTGAGGGCCCAAGAACCAGCGCAGGGATTGCGCCGCGCTCACCGTACGCCTCTGGGAGAAACACCTTCCAGCAATCAATCAGATGTGTGTTCTTCTTTATGTCGGATCGAGCGATATGAGCTACTACGCGCCGTCCTCGATCTGTACGGTAGAGGGCGACGGAGCCGCGAAAGGGCGTGTCCCTATAGTTAGAAAAGTTCGTGGCCAAGCCAAAGGGAGTATCCGCGCTGATCGCCGTATCCATCGTAGGTTCGCGGAAAGCCTGAACACGTTCGAGAATGCCGAGTGCGCGGTGGTCTCTGATGAAGGTGTCATGCGCGCCAAGGTCTCTTGCGATCGTTGGGTGGCGTTCCTCACCCTGAAACAGGGTGTATTGCGCATCACCCTCATATTCCCGACTCCATAGAAAATACCCCACACCCCCCTCGAAATCTACCCCGGGAAATGCTGTTGACATCTTTGTGTAGTCAACTAGGTGGCTGATGCGTTGGCCTGTAAGCATGGTCTTCCGGAAGTTGTCCATGCCGCGTCCACCCGCCATCCAGCGCGAAGGGATAACCATACTGAGGTAGCGCGGCTCCAGCTGCAGAGCCTGCTCAACAAACAGGTGGTAGATAGACGAATCGCTCGACCCGCCCGCCCCCCCTTTCATCTGGTATGGTGGATTTCCAATAATAACGTCGAATTGCATATCGCCTCCAAACAGCTCGGCGATCCGAGCCTTGATATCGTCGGTGTGGATGAATGCGTAGGCATGGGTTTCCAGCCCTTCCTCACGATCAAAGATTGATTGCGGTGCACCGCAATATCTGCACCTGCCCCTCACCCACGTGTGCTCCATACGCTCGAACCAGATATTGCCGTCGTCGCTGTCGAAGCTTGTGGCAATCGAATGTTCACCCTTGGCGTGCTTGCTGCAATACACGCTGCGCCGCGCCAGCAGGCTGGTGAGGTGCGTGATGCCGATGCCAAATACCTGCTTCGTCAGGATGTGATCGACGCGCGCTTTGAGGTCCGGGATTTCGTCGGCCAAACCCGTGGTCAGGCGAGCGGTGATCTCGCGCAGGAACACGCCCGACTTGGTGCAGGGGTCGAGAAAGCGCACCGTGCTGTCCGCCCAGAGGTTCGCGCCTTCATGATCCGCTGCCCAGGCCTCGGCCAGCGTATCCAGCATGCGGTTGGCGAACCCGGGCGGCGTGAACACTTCATCGTTGGAGAGGTTGGCGATGCAGGTCAATACATCAGGGTTGCGTCCGCGTAGCGTGAAGCCCGCCTGGCCGTTCATTCGGTCTTCTCCGGTGTATCGCCGGGGGCCTTGTGGGCAAACTCGCTTACCGTCATCGGCGGGTAGGTCTTCACGGGCGTGAACAGCTCGTGCTTGCTCAGGTGTGCGAACAGCGAACCCTCCGCGCTGAAGGCCGCCGAGCCGGTGAGCACGTCGAACCGGAAGTCGCGCCGCTGGAATCGGCCCTTGCCCAGGTATCCCCACTCGGCAAAGGTGATCGGTTCGCCGTCCGTGGTCTGCATAGACAGGGCATTGCCATTGACGAGATTCTGTGCCAGCACATGGGAAGCGGCCCGATGTAAGTCCTGCGATGCATCCAGCGCCAGGTAGTCGGCGAATATCTCCAGCAGGTTGGAGCGGCACTCGGCGATGTTGTCCGGCAATAGCTCGATGCCGTAGATGCACATTATGGCGAGGAGCGCATAGTGCCGCTTCTCGAAGTCGGATCTGCTGTACTTGAGCTCGACCGCGGCGAGCTTGCGCCGCAAGACCTCGACAAGGAAGTTTCCGCTGCCGCAGGCCGGCTCCAGGAAACGGGAGTCGATACGCTCGGTTTCACCCTTGACGAGGTCGAGCATCGCCTCGACCATCCACGCGGGTGTAAATACCTCACCGTGGTCTGCGACACGTTGTTTTGATTTCACCAGGCTCACGGAACCATTGCAGTTTGGAGTAGATTCCTTCTCGCCATTGGGCATTTGCTGTTCGCATAGCGGGCAACTCACAGGAGATGCAGCCGTTTTCTTCTTCCTCGCAGCCTTTTTCGTCACCATCGCGCCTATTTTTCCGTTTGCTCACAGGCGATTGCACTGGCTGGCAGCCGTTTTCATCGAAAGGTGAACCCCGCTCAGGGATCACAATACCGTTGCTCTCGCAGTGATCCATGATCAGCACGTCCACCATCGCCTGTAAAGTGTATCATCCTGATTTCTTACCTTCTCTCGAGTATGAGAGAGGGGAGTTGGGGCGTCAAGTGGCGGGGATCGGCGGATCGGCGGTCGGCGGATCGGCGGATCGGCGGATCGGCGGATCGGCGGTCGGCGGTTCGGCGGATCGGCGGATCGGCTATCTTGAAGGCCTTGATGGCTTTGGGTTGGGTTCTCGTCTGCGTTGTCGAACGTAGCGGTACCTGCGCTCGTCAAGCACCTAACGTCAAGAAAAGGCGGACAGTGGCGGTTAGCGCGAGGTGTAAGGAGTGTTGGACCCAGATCGTTGGACCCAGATCGTTGGACCCAGATCGTTGGACCCAGATCGTTGGACCCAGATCGTTGGACCCAGATCGTTGGACCCAGATCGTTGGACCACGGATTGCCAAAGTTAGGCTCGCTCCCGGCCCTCCGACGGCTTGGTTGAGGGCACCCGCGGGCCCCCGGATTGGTCTCGATTCCGCTACGGCGGGTCCGCGTTCTGGTAGCACGTGCCGGCCAGTGGCGTTGAGGATGGCCCAGATCGTCTGGCAAGTAAGAGGTTGGACTATGTGTCCATGTGGGGGAGAGTCTGGCTCGCCGAGGCTGGGGCTCAGGGAGAGTCTGGGTCAGGGAGAGTCTGGGTCAGGGAGAGTCTGGGTCAGGGAGAGTCTGGCTCGCCGAGGCTCGGGCTCAGGGAGAGTCTGGCTCGCCGAGGCTCGGGCTCAGGGAGAGTCTGGCGCAGGGAGACCTGGGCTCCTTGATCCGGCCTTGGGATCTTGGTAGCCATTGGGCTGTGACACCTTCGCAGACCTCATTCGTCACCGCCCGGCTGGGCTCCAACGAGGACCTCGGGGGTGGGTGCCGGCTGCTGGCGCTGGTCCTGCCGGAGCAGCTCCCGGCCTGGGACGTGGAGCCGGGCCAGTTCGTGATGTTGCGCGGCGACTGGGGGCTACACCCGCTGCTCCCCCGCGCCTTCTCCGTGCTCTCGGCCGGGTCGGGGCGCCTGGAGATCCTGGTGAAGGTGGTGGGTCGTGGAACTCGGCTGCTGGCTGGCCAGGCCCCGGGCTCTACGATGACGGTGCTGGGCCCCCTGGGGCGGCCCTTCCCTGCGCCTGCGTCCGGGGTGAAGGACCTGCTGGTGGCCGGCGGCTCCGGGATCGGTCCGCTGTTTTTCTACGGCCTGCGGGCGGCTCCTGGGTCAGACCTGGAGCTGCTCTACGGGGGGCGCTCTGGAGGCGACCTGGTCCTGGCGGCCAGGGCGGCCGCGGCCGGTCTGCGGCTGCACCTGTGCACCGAGGACGGAAGCGCCGGCTCGCGGGGGATGGTAACGGATCTGCTCGGAGAGCGACTGGACGGCTCGGGCCCCATGAGGGTGCTCGCCTGCGGCCCCACGCCCATGCTCAGGGCGGTGGTGGAGCTGTGTGGCGCCCGGGGGGTGGAGTGCTGGGTCTCTCTGGAGACGGAGATGGCGTGCGGAGTGGGGCTCTGTCGCGGATGCAGCGTGGCCCACCCGGAGGGGGGGTGGCGCTGCACCTGCCTCGACGGCGCGGTGTTTCGGGCGGAGGAGGTCCTGCTGTGACAGTGGATCTGACCGCGACGGTCTGCGGCGTGAGCTTCTCCACCCCGGTGCTCTCTGCCTCTGGCACCTTTGGATACGGCCTGGAGCTCCATGGCCTCGTGGATCCGCGACGCCTGGGTGGGGTCGTGACCAAGGGCATCTCGCTCTTGCCCCGGCCCGGGAATCCGCCCCCCCGCATCTGTGAGACGGCGGCGGGCATGCTCAACTCCATCGGCCTGGAGAACGTGGGGGTGGAGCGGTTCGCCGCCGAGAAGATCCCGCCTTTGCGGTCCCTGGGGGTCAAGGTGGTGGCCAACTTCTTCGGTGACGACGAGGAGAGCTACGTGGCCGTCGCCGCGGCCCTGGACCGGCTGGAAGGGGTCTCGACCCTGGAGCTGAACATCTCCTGCCCCAACGTGGCCCACGGGGGGATGCGCTTTGGCACCGACCCGACGCTGGCGGGCAGGCTGGTGAGCGCCTGCAGGGCGGTCACCTCCAAGCCCCTCTGGGCCAAGCTCACACCCAACGTGACCGACATCGTTGCCGTGGCCCGGGCCTGCGTGGAGGGGGGGGCCGACGGCCTGAGCCTGGTCAACACCCTCCTGGGCATGGGCGTGGATGTGCGCACCCGTCGCCCCAGGCTGGGCAACGTGCTGGGCGGGCTCTCCGGCCCCGCCATCAAGCCGGTGGCCCTGCGGATGGTGCACCAGGTGTACCGGGCGCGCCTGGGTGTGCCGCTGGTGGGCATCGGTGGGATTGCCACCGGCGAGGACGCCCTGGAGTTCATCCTGGCCGGCGCCGCCCTGGTCCAGGTGGGTACTGCCTCCTTCTCCGAGCCCACCGCCATGCTCCGCATCACCGACGAGCTCCGCCTGCTGTGCGAGGACCAGGGAGTCACCAGGCTGGCCGACCTGGTGGGCGCCCTGGAGGTGTAGGTGATGGCCACGACTGGATCCGGCGCGAGGGGCCGCCCCCGGCACCTGCCGCTGGCCTCCCCGATGGCAGCCGGCGGAGCGACGGTCGCGTGAAGCCGTCGGAGACGCAGCCGAGCAGACGTTCGGCGCTGCGACGCCTGCGGCAGGCGCTGCGTCGGGAGCGGCGCTCCGGGCGGTGGTCGCCACAGGAGCTGGCGCTGGCCCGCCTGCTGCGGGACGGCCGCGAGCGCATCGCCGCCGAGACTGGCTGCCTGTGGGCGTGCGCGCGCTGCGCAGGCGCCTATCCGCCTCCGGCCTCGACCTGGGACGGGGGCTACTGCTGCAGCGGCAGCACCGATGCGCTCTTCGACGAGCTGGAGCTGGCCGCGCTGTACGCCTCCGGCTCCAGGCCGCGCCACCTCAGACCGCCCCGGGCCCCGGTGGCCGGCTGCATCTTCCGGGGGCCGCGTGGCTGCTCGCTGCCACCCCGGCATCGCCCCAACAAGTGCCTGCGCTTCTTGTGTCGCGACGCCCAGCGGGAGCTCCACCTTGGAGGCTCCCTGGAGACCGTGGTCGCCCTGGCCGCCGAGAACGAGCGGCAGCTCGGCCAGCTCGCCCAGCTCAGGGAGGCGCGCCTGGAGGAGCGCTTCTGCAAAGAGCTCCTGAGGCACCTGCGCTGAAGGCGCTCAGCCAGCCCCATGGTTGCGCATCCTCGGATCCAACCAGGGACAGGTGCACCGTGCACCATGCACCATGCACCGTGCACCGTGCACCGTGCTCCGTGCACGGGTTGCTTGATGATCCGGTGAAAGAGTCATATCATCCTACCGTTGGGCGCCCGGGTGGGTGGCCCGCTGCACTGAGAGCTTGGGGCAAACTGGAATGCTTCTCTCCTCTGCCGCTGCGCGGCTTCTTCGGGTTCTTCCACGGTCGGTCTTCACGAGCGCGGTTGGATGGCTTTCCGAGCGGGAGGTGCCACCTCCCCTTCGAGGGCTGGTGCTGGGCTCCTTGGCGGGGGCGCTGCACATGGACCTGACAGAGGCGGAGCGGCCCATCGATCAGTACGGGTCATTTCAGGAGCTCTTTTGTCGTGGGCTGGTCCCTGGCGCGCGGGTGACCGCGGTGGATCCGGACGCGGTGGTCTCTCCGGTGGACGGCAACCTCGTGGTGGCTGGGCCCGTGGCCGACAACCTGGAGATCACGGTGAAGTCGGTGCGCTACTCCCTTTCGCAGCTTCTGGGTGACGATCCCGAGTGGGCCTCGCGCTTTGTGGGGGGCTCGTACCAGGTGCTGTACTTGGGGCCGAAGGACTACCACAGGATGCACTGCCCCTTGTCGGCCCGGGTGCTCGAGTACCGGTGGATCCGTGGAGACTTCTGGCCGGTCAACGACCTGGTGGATCGGCTCCCGAACGTCTACTGCAGCAACGAGAGGGTGGTCACCTACCTGCACAATGGCGAAGGCGTGGTGGCCATGGTGAAGGTGGCGGCCCTGGGGGTGGGCTACATCAGCTTGCGATACCTGGGTGAGGCCCCTGGGGATCGCCGAGCCGCCCTGACCAGGCTCCCCCATCGGGTGTTTGGAAACGGGGACGCCCCTCGCCTGGAGCGGGGGGAGGAGATGGCCTCCTTTGGGCTGGGCTCCACGGTGGTGCTGCTGTACGAGCGAGCCGCAGCCGTGGCGGGTGAGCGCCTCGGGCCCGTGCGCGTGGGAGTCGAGATAGGACGGTCCTTGGGGCGAGGGGGGAGCGGTTGAACGGCGGAGGTCTCACGCCGCTGCTCGATCAGGCGGACCTAGAGGAGATCCAGCGGGAGCTGCGGATCCACAGGTCCGTGGCGGGCGGGGTCACTGCCAACCCACCGGTGGCGGAGGAGCCCAGGCGCTCCAGGCGCCGGCGGATCCAGGTGCCGGCAGACAACGTGCACCTGGCCCGGGCTGCAGCCCCCGGAGGATCGTGGGTCAGGTCCATCTACCCCCAGGACACGGACGAGATAGTGGAGGAGGCGTTTTCAAAGGAGCCCCTTGCACGGGCCTCGGCGACCATGGCCGGGGACGAGGAGGGCGACGGCATCGAGGTGGACATCGAGCTCGAGGAGGTCCCCTCGGTGGAGCGCCAGGAGGCAGAGGCCGGGGAGATTGCCGTGGCCCATGGTGCGGGCGAGCCTTCGAGAGCCAGCGAGGATGCCC
>JAJRWW010000709.1 GCA_024276595.1 Myxococcota bacterium | reverse complement strand
TCCGAAAATGTCCGGGCCGCCCCAGGAGTTGGAGATCACGTCGGCTCCGTCCGAGACCGCGTCCTCGAAGGCGGCCATGAGCTCCGGCTCGCTGGCACCCTCCATTCCGCTCTCGGCCCGGTAAAAGACCTTGTAGCTCAACAGCAGCGCGTGTGGTGCCACGCCGCTCACCTGGGACTGGTAGCCCCCGAGGTCGAAGACCGTGCCCTCTACCCCCGCGATGGTGCCAGCCACGTGGGACCCATGGCCCAGGTGGTCCTCCGGAGTGGGGGTGTCCCGGTCGGTGTCCACCGGGTCGTCCGGCCGGAAGTAGGCCCTGGCGCTGATCACCTTCGGTGTGGTGTAGGCGGTTGCTCCCTTGGGGAACCCCGCCGGATAGGAGGCGCTGCCCGGGTCGAACATCGGGTTGTCCACGTCGATGCCCGTGTCGATGACAGCAACCTTCTGGCCCAGCCCTGCAAGCCCGGCTCCGCCTGCTGCCTCCCAGTAGGCCGGAGCGCCGATGAGAGGCAGCGACACATCCATTACCGGCAAGAACACCCGGCGATCCGTGCTCCAGACGGCACGCACGCCTGGGATGCGGCGCAGCACCCGCGCCGCACCCAACGGCGCCCGCAGGGCCACGCCATTGAAGACGACCCGATAGCTCCAGTGGATCACCGCGGACGGGAGCGTCCGGGCCAAGGCCAGGCGAAAGGCGAGGTGCTCCCGGTCCAACATCGCCAGGTAGGCCCGCGCCTCCGGAGAGTCGAGCCGCAGCTTGCCCCGCGCATCCCTGCCCGGCGGAAGGATGCCCCGAGCACCGCCCTCGTAGAGCGCAAGGGAAGGACGAGAGAGCTTCACGATGTAACGTCGAGCAGCCCCAGGCTGATGGCTGGAGCCCTGGTGGGCTCCCCTGTGGGCAGTGAGACCGGAAGGTGCCGCCCGAAGCCCCACAACCGAGGCCAGAGCGAAAGCCAGAGCCAGAGCCAGAGCAAAAACGACAGCGAGAGCTACAGCAGGGACCGGCCTCAGGCCCCCGTCGCGGATTCCATCCCTTGCAGCTTCTCGCATCTGGCAACTCACTCCTGGCCGCCAAGTATACGCCCAAGGGACGACCCCCGTCGACCCCCGGACGGCAAAGGCTCTTCAATGCAAAAGGCTCATTCGCCGGAGCGGCTGTGCCTGCTGGCGGGTGGGCAATGAGGCCATCAAGGGGGCAGACGATCAGCGTTGTCCACCGGGCTGCGTCCTTTTCAGGAGCTCGCTGTGTCGACGGGTGTGGCCAGTACGCAGAGCCTTCTTCACTCGGGGCGCCAGCAAGGGCACCCTCTTGCACAGCAGCATCGTTGCCATCACGAGGCGCTTGCGCAGGTTGCGCTGGGGGAAATCGTACAGCCCGCTGGCGCGGTAGAACCTGTGGTCGGCTGAGAGCATCCCCTTGTTCTCGTACACAAGGTCGCGGAAGATCTTGGTGCCCCCCACCCCGAGAAAGGTCGAAGGCAAAAACCACGGTCTTTCGAGCCATGAGTCCACTCGACACGCCATGCTCCTGAGGCGAGCGGTGATGACGTCGCTGTCAGGGCTCTCATCTGTAACAATCCCAAGCCTCTGGCCCCGCGCCACCTGCACCGTGGCCTCGAGGATCTCGTTCATGGCTGGAAGCTGCTGCAGGGGGCCAGACACCAGATAGCCCAGTAGCTGCCGCTGTGCTGCCGCGGGGCGATGCCCATAGCGAAAGTAGCGATCAATGAACATCTTGTGACGCGCCGAAAAGAAGCGATCGCGGATCCTGCCCGCGTAGATAACCACATGCGCCGGCTTGATCCGCTCGTCGAAGGTGCGGGCGTAGTCGTCCTTGTAGCCGCAAGCTCCATCGTCGGCACAGCGCATGCACCCAAGGCAGCCGCCCTTCATATTGAGGCTCTGAAGCTCGAGCAGGTCCACCGGGTGTGACAGCGAGCCCACGAGCACCTGGATCATTCGCCGCAGGTTGCGGTCCTCAGGACCCGAACCCGCGTCGGAGACCACCACGATCCGCTCGGCCCCAGTGGCACCCGTGGCACCCGTGACGGGCGACACTGGCTGTGGCTTTGGTTCGTACGTCGCTCCTGTCGGGAGCAGCGGCGGCACAGGGGCGTCCACGGGAATCTTTCCACAGGCATGACCGAGGAACTCGTCAAAGAACCCCAGCAAGTCTCTCCGTCCCTGCTCTGTGAGAAGATCCCCCATCCCGGCGGAGAAGCCCTGCACGTAGACCAGGCCCATGTCTGAGCTTATCCCGCGCAGGTAGTCGTGGGCCGTGTGGTCATAGAAATGCGCCGAGCTGGAGATGGCTGTGGCCACCTTTCCGGTAAGCGCCAAGGAAGTGGAGCGCTCCATCAGCAGCTCAATGAAGCGTTTTAGCTGGGCCGGAACAAGCATGAAGTAGACTGGGAAGCACCACAGGATTGCGTCCGCCGTATTGATACGGTCAACCATGTCATCAAGGCATGCGCGGTCGCGCTCGAGTGAGCGGATCTTCCTGGCCACCTCCAACACATCGAACCGATGCTCAGGTAGCTTGCGGGCGAGGTATGCTGTGTAGTGGGCGGAAACTCCCTTTTCCCCCAGAGGGCTTCCATTTATCACGATGATGTTCATCTGGTGTCCTTTTTCGCCTGGCCGCGTTATGCGACAACTGTTATGCAACATGTGTCATCTTTGCCAGGAGATGTCAAGCTCCTTGTGAGACTTTTCATTCGGCACACGGATGAGATGCGATTGTTCGGTTGACAGATCCCACCAGTTGCATAACAGGTGTACTGCATCAGCAGCGTCCTCATCCTCCTGGAGGTCCTATGCCCCCAAAGATCACGGTTACGAAGGAACAGGTGCTCGAAGCGGGGCTAGATCTGCTGAGGCGCGAGGGCCTCCGCGCTCTCAGCGCCCGAAAGGTGGCCCAGGTGCTGGGCTGCTCTACCCGGCCGGTTTATCGCGTTTTCACCTCCATGGAGGACCTCAAGAAGGAGGTATTGCTCAGAGCCTCTTCGGAGGTGGAGATGCTGCTCTCTCGCGATTGTGCCGGCGCCGAGTCGCCCTTCCTTGCACTGGGGCTAAACAGCCTCCGCCTCGCTCGAGACGAGCCACACCTGTATCGCGCAGTGATCCAGGGTGGAGGGGTCCTGCAGGACCTGCAGCAAGGTCGGCCACCTCCTGAGTTTATTCTCGAACGCATGCGGGCAGATCCGTTGCTTGCTGCACTCTCCGATGAGCAGCTCACTCGGATCAACACCTTGATGTGGTTTTTCAGCCAGGGGCTGGCAACGCTCCTGTTTTCAGAGCTCGAGGAGGACTCCATGGCTTTGGCCGAGAAGTATCTCGGGCTCGCCGGCCGGGCCGTGCTGGAGCAGGAGCTGATGGGTCGCTGCCCGTCTCATGAGCCTCGCTGACCTGGCGCGAACCACAGCCCACGCACCAGCTCCAGCACCTCAGACCGACCACGCGGCCCGGTCGGTCTGAGGCGCAGCCTCGCCAAATAGCTCTATCGAGAGAGCACTCGGGCCGGGAGGTTGGTTGTGAGCTGGTTGGTTCCACCTACCTGCCCGTGGCTGTTGCTCCCCCAGCACCAGAGCTGGCCCTTGTCGGTGATTGCGCAGGCGTGCGCACCCCCGGCGGCGATCCGGGCTATCCCCAGGACCCCTGAAACCTGGCTGGGATACACCCTGTCCTGGTTTGTGCCATCGCCAAGCTGGCCGAGGTCGTTTCCTCCCCAGCACCAGGATGTGGTGTCATCCAGGATGGCGCAGGTGAAACCGTCGCCCGCGCTGGCGCTCGACACGTGCTCGATCGACTGGATCCGCATGGGCTCCCCAAAGCCGGCTCCCCAGCAGTGAACCTCGCCGCCTAGCAACGTGGCGCAGGTGTGACGCTCCCCAGCGGTGACAGCCACCACGTTGTAGTAGTCGCTCGCCCTTACCGGGCTGTTGCGCGACACCAGCGTCCCATCCCCGACCTGGCCGTCGCCGTTCTCACCCCAGCACCACACTGACCGGTCGTCCAGCGTGGCACAGCTATGGGAGCCCTCAGAGCCACCACCGGCGCTGATCTCGACCACTCCCTCCAGCCCTTGCACGAGCTGTGGGGTCTTGGCGCAGGAGACCCCAGGCAAGGAGCAGGACTCCGGGATCACGTTGCCCACGCCGAGCTGGCCGGTGTCGTTTTTTCCCCAGCAGTAGGCGCGCCCGTTGGCCAGCACCGCGCACGTGTGCAGGTGCCCGGCGGAGACTCCCACGACCTGGTCCGGCAACGAGACGCGACCGGGAAGGGGGCTGTCTGTCTCCGTGGAGTCGCCGAGCTGGCCGAAGCTGTTCCCCCCCCAGCAATAGAGCCCGCCATCCACTGTCACCGCGCAGCTATGGGTTCCGCCGGCAGACACTGCCACGGCGGCGGCGGCGAGCTGAGCCCAGCGCGGATCGCTGCCGCCGCTGCCGCTTCCGTCCCCGAGCTGCCCCGAGGCGTTATCGCCCCAGCACCAGACGCTGCCCTCCTGAGCAATGGCGCAGGTGTGAAGACCACCAGCGCTGACCAGGCGCCAGGAGTCCTCCTGGGGCGGAGAGCCACCAGGGCTGGTCGGGTCGCAGGCGGTGATCATGACGCACGTGAAGCAAAACACTCCCCAGGCAGCGGGGATATCCTGTTTATGGGAGAACCTCATCTGGGCCACATTATTACACCGCCAGGGGGGGCCTTGGAAAGCGGGTGTTGCCACAGAGCCATGGCCTCTACTATCATGCGCTCTGCACCATGAACGGCGCTCAAAGAAAACATGGTCTCAAGCCCAGCAGCCCCGTGCGCCTCGCTGGCGCCCCGGGCTCTGGCACCGCGAGCTCGGCGCTCTCCGCCTGGGTCCTTGCCCTTCTGCTGGTGCTGCTAGCGGGA
>JAJRWW010000708.1 GCA_024276595.1 Myxococcota bacterium | reverse complement strand
TGCTCCTGGGGGCCTATGAGCAGCGGCAGATCCACCCAGAAGCTCCCGGCGTCGGTGACGAAGGTGGAGCCTTCGAGGTTCACCGCCAGGGAGGTTTCCGCGTTGAACAGCTCGAACCACTCGCAGGCGTCGTTGATGCCCAAGTCCGAGGATTGAGGGTCCGGGAGGACCTCGCTGAAGAGCACATCCAGGGTGTCATCCAGGTAGGTCCAGTCCGCGGTGGCGCCGCGGACGAAGTCCAGCCGGTAGTCCCCGTCGTCGTCATCCCCATCCACCACCAGGTAGATGGTCTGGGCGGTGCTGGCCACGTAGTCCAGCCGCTCCGGTGCCTGGTCCTGGTTCAGGGATGCGTCGTTTCTGCCCGGCAGACAGGAGGTGATTGGGCAGGTGTCGGTAATGAAGAGGACCGGGTTCCAGCCTTGCGGGTGTATCCAGGCGCTGAAGTAGTCACCCGTGGCCAGGTCTATGCGGTAGACGCGGTCTCTGCCGTTGGAGTCGGCGATGCCGAGCTCCGGGCAGTCGAGCCCGCCGGAGCCGGCGTTGTAGCTGTTGGAGAGGTTCTCCAGGGTGTGGTCGAAGGTGCCCGAGGAGGAGAGCAGCACGGGCGAGTCGTCGCAGGTGTCCCCCACTGGCTCGCAAGAGCTGTCGACACACTGCAGTCCGGTGGGGCAGCTCGCGTTGCTGGGGCAGGACACCACTCCGAGGCAGCCGGATGTGTCGATGGTGCAGCCCGCCGTGCAGGCGAGGGAGCCCCCGGGTAGGGCCCCGCCCGTCTCGCTGGAGCAGGTCGCACCGCCAAAGTCGGTGCCTTCACAGGCCTCTCCGCATTCCCGCACCACGTCTCCACACTGGTTGTCCGCCCTGGAGCAGTCGCCTGCGCATCCGTCGCAGTCGTTGGTGTTGCCGTCGTCGCACACCTCCGGGCCGCAGACAAAGCCATCGCCGCAGCCCGTCTCCTGAGCGGTGCAGTCGCCCCTGCACCCGTCACAGTCGCTGGTGTTGCCGTCGTCGCACACCTCTTGACATTCGGCGATGCCGTCCCCGCACTGATTGTCCACCCGGGTGCAGTCGGCAGAGCAGCCGTCGCAGGCATTGTTGTTGGCGTCATCGCAGGCCTCGCCGCACTCGGTGAAGCCGTCTCCGCACTGGTTGTCCTCCCTGGAGCAGTCGCCTGCGCAGCCGTCGCAGTCGCTGGTGTTGCCATCGTCGCAGGCCTCTCCCGTGTCGAGCGAGCCGTTCCCACAGGTCTCGTTGCAAACCGAGGGCTCCCCAAAGCAGACGTAGCCCTCCTCGGCCTGGCAGTCGGGCCCGCAGCCGTCACCGGGGCTGGTGTTGCCGTCGTCGCATCCCTCCTGGCCCCTGGCCACCAGCCCGTCTCCGCACACCGAGGTGCACACGCTGGGCTCACCGATGCACTGGTAGCCGTTCTCCACGGAGCAGTCGGGCCCACAGCCGTCATTGGGGGATATGTTGCCGTCGTCGCAGGTCTCGTCTCCGCCCACCAGGCCGTCGCCGCAGGAGGCGGTGTTGTCGTTCGAGTTGCTGTTGTTCGAGTTGACGTTGTTCGAGTTGACGTTCTCCAGGTGGCGCAGCCCGGACTTGTCGAAGCTGCAGCCAGAGAAGGCCAGCAGCCCGACCCCCAGGGCTGTCAATGGAAAAAGCAAATGTCGGCGCATGATCTCACTCTCCCGTCTGTTGCAAGTATATCGAGGAGTGGGGTCTCTTGGGAAGCGGTCGATTGCGCCTGGGCGGCCGCAGACGCCGGGTGATCGCTCCGGGCTCGGGTTTGACTCCGCCGGGTGGGGTGATGTACCGATGGTTTTGGGCACCAGCGCGCTGGTGTGTTCTGGTCGCTCAGTGCCACTGACCGGAGGGCTTGTGATGTGCAATGGATCATTTCGAGGCTTCGCGCTCTTGGGGGCGCTCGGGGTTGCGGGTCTCGCGGCCGGAGTGGGCTGTGGTGATGACAGCGCCGGCGGAAACGACAACGGCAACAACCTGGCCATGACCTGCACCGCGCCGGCGCCTCCGGCCGAGGCCCTGCGGAGGATGGGAGATCGGGAGGGCGTGTTTCTGCTGCCCGGGGGGCGATCTCTGACCCCGACGGGCCTGAACGTGGAGGTGGGCGGCTTTCCCATGGACCTGCGAACACATCCCTCCGAGCCGGTGGCTTACCTCTCCAACTCCGGCTACGCCCTGAGGGTGCTCCAGGTGCTGGACACGGACACCGGAGAGATCCTGCAGCAGCTCCCCCGGGCGGAGTCCTTCTTCGGGTTGGCGCTGAGCGCGGACGCCTCTCGCCTCTATGCCGCGGGCGGGGACTCGGGGCGCGTGGACATCTACGACGTGGGGGTGGACGGTCTTTTGGCTGAGGGAGGCCAGATCCCGGTGCCCGGCTTCCCTGCGGGTTTGGCAATGTCCGGAGATGGCAGCACCCTCTATGTGGCGCAGTTCGGCGACAACGCCCTCGCTGCGGTGGACCTGGCCAGCGGCGCTGTCACCGACTCCATCTCGGTTGTGAGCGGCCCTTATGCCCTGGCCCTGGTGGAGAGCCGCCGCGAGCTGTTCATAACTGGCTTCGCTGACCACAGGGTGGCGGTGGTGGACCTGGATGCCTTCAGCGTCGTGGACAGCATCGAGGTGGGAGGCAACCCGCTCGCCATGGCTGTCACAGGTGACGGCGCCACCTTGTACCTGACCGTTGCGAACGAGGATCGGGTGCTCATGATCGACATTGCGACCAGGGCGGTGCTGGTCTCCCAGGCGGTGGGGGAGCCTTCCATCGACGACGGCTCGGGCGAGCCGCTGCCTGCCAGCAGCCCCACCGGGCTCGCGCTGGACGAGGCGGCCGCCACTCTCTACGTTGTTCGAGCCGCGGACAACGCCGTGGCGCTGATGGACACCTTGGATCTGGCGCCCCTGGGCGCGCTTCCCGTGGGCTGGTATCCCACCGCGGTGGCCCTGGCCGACGCCGGGGCACGGCTGGTGGTTGCCAACGGAAAGGGAGTGGGAGCAGGCCCGCTGCCGTCGTACGGCTTTGGAGACGAGAGCGGCAAGGAGGCCATGACAGGCACCGTTTCCATCGTCGCCCTCGGGGACGTGGACCTGGCTGCTGCCACTGCGCAGGTGGAAGAGAACGTTCGTCGCCCCAGCGAGGTTTACGCCTGGGAGTGTGAGGGGAGCTTCCCGGTGCCCACGTCGGAGCGGACCGAGACGCCCATTGAGCACATCGTGCTCATCGTTCGGGAGAACAAGACCTATGACACGCTCCTGGGGGACCTCGAGGCCGGCGACGGCGACGCATCACTGGTGCTCTACGGAGAGGAGATCACCCCCAACATCCACGCCTTGGCGCGTCAGTTCGCCAACCACGACAACTTCTACGACGACAGCGAGACCTCCGTGCAGGGCCACCTGTGGCTCACGGCTTCCTTTGTCAACGACTACATGGAGCGCATCTGGTTGGAAGACTACCGTGGCAATGGCTTTGGCAACGAGGCCCCCATGCGCCAGGGCCAACCCGGCTTTGGCACCTGGTTCACCCACCTCATCAGGCACGGAGTAGACTTCACGAACTACGGCGAGGTGGTGGGCACCTTTGGCGACTACCAGGGCGACTCGGTCATGAGCTACACGGACCTGGAGTTTCCAGGAGTGTTCTTCGACCTGGACGTGCCGGACGTGGAGAAGGCCGAGTACGTGGCGGCCAGGTTGGTGGATGACGGGATCTTTCCGCCCTTTGTTTTTGTGCTATTGCCCAACGACCACACCAAGGGCACTCGCCCAGGGGCGCTGACCCCAGAGGCGATGATCAACGACAACGACACGGCCACAGGGCTCCTGGTGGACCGCATCAGCCACTCGGACTTCTGGCCCAGCACGGCCATCTTTATCGTGGAGGACGATCCCCAGGTGGGCGCGGACCACGTGGACTACCACCGCTCCATCTGTGTCATCGCAAGCCCCTGGGCCAAGCATGGCTACACCAGCTCGGTGCACACCTCCTTCCCGTCGCTCTTTCGCACCTTCGAGCTGATCCTGGGCATCCCGCCCATGAACCGCTACGACGCCCTGGCCACGCCGTTTTGGGACTCCTTTGCCCGGGTGCCGGACTTCTCCCCCTTTGTCTACACCGACCGCACCGTCCCAGACAGCCTCAACTCCGAGGCGGCCCCGGGGGCCGAGTACTCCGCGCTCATGGACTTCTCCGGGCCGGACCGCAACCCGGACCTGGGGGCGGTCCTGTGGTGGGCTCGGCGGGGGGCGCCTCCAGCGGGCTCGCGCCTGGCCCGGGAGCTGGCAGGCGAGCTCCCTTCCAGGCTGGAGCAGCCACTCCACAGGGGCGGCGAGGATGGCGACGGATCGGGAGACCTGGATGACGACGAGGAGCAGAGGGATCGGGATCTATACGACGCCCACCTACGTCGCTTCCATCGCTGGCTGGTGGATCATCCCGAGGTGCGGGCGGACCTGCGGCCCAGGGAGCGGCCGCCGCGGAGGGTCCTGTCGCGCTGGAGGTGACGGCTACGGCGTGTAGGGGAGCAGGATGGCAGCGGAGCGAGCCGGCACGGTGATGTCCACCGAGCTGAGCACCAGCGGGATCACCGGTGAGCCCGGACGGAGGGCATCTCTGAACCCGCCCACGGGCTGTGGCAGGGAGGAGGGGAGCGTGATGGTGCGGGTGGCTGGCTGGTCGCCCCGGTTGAGCGCCACCAAAGCCACTTCGGTCGCGGTGTGCCGGGCGTAGCAGAGGAAGTCCTCCTCCCCGTGGAGGGATGTGTAGGCCCCCCGCCGAAGGGCATCCGAGGCGCGCCTGGCCGAGCCGATGGCAGCGACCTGGTCGAAAAGCGCTGCCTCCTGGGCGCTGCGCAGGCTCGGCGGGCGCCACATGTGACGGTTGTCCGGGTCCGATCCGCCGAACTCGCCGTACTCGTCACCGTAGTACAGCAGGGGCATCCCCGGCAGCGTGAGCACCCAGGCGAAGGCGACCAGGGCACGTTCGTAGGGGAGCGTGTCGACGGGCTGGACAGGGAGCCCATCCGACGGCCACTTGTTGTAGACCAGACCGGCGGCTGCCGGATCTGCCAGGGACAGGAAGCGCTGAGTGTCGTGGCTGCCCACGTAGGGGGTCATCACAGAGCCTGCCGGGTACTGCCCGAGGCTGGCCTGGAGCCAGTAGTCTGCGTGAATGAGGCCATAGGTGAAGTAGGCGAAGGTGTTGTAGGCCACCGCGTGGTAGAGGACGAAGTCGAACTGGCCGTTCAAGGCCGTTGGGCCGATGTAGCGGCTGATGGTGGCGTACTGGTCCAGGTTGTCGTTCACGTCGCCCCCAACCCAGCCCATGGCCGTCTCCCCCAGGAGGAAGTACTCGGTGCCACCCTGCTCGAAGGTCTCATGGACGCGCGCAGACAGGTTGAAGATCGCGGCGTCCTCCACGTGCTTGACCGCGTCCACTCGCAGGCCGTCCAGGTCGAACCGCTCCAGCCACCACAGGGCGTCTGCGATAATGGCCTCCCCCGCCTCCATGACCTGCCAGTTTACGTCGGGCAGGTAGGGCTGGAAGAGACAGTCCAGCCTGTGGGTGGTCCAGTCACACCCCGGCTCGCCGCACTGGCAGCCGGTCCGGAACCAGCTCGGGTGGCTCAGGTAGTACTCGTGTTGCTCGTGCACGTGGTTTAGCACGAAGTCCATGAGGACCCTGATGGAGTGGGAGTGGGCGGCCGCCACGAGCTCCTCCAGGTCCGCCTCGACTCCGAAGCGGGGGTCGATCTCCCGGGCCCTGATGGGCCAGTAGCCGTGGTAGCCAGCAACCCCGTGGCCGTTCTCCCCATAGCTGATGTCCGGGTTCCGGACAAAGGGTGAGAGCCAGATGGCGCGCACCCCCAGGTCGTCGAAGTAGCCCTCCTGGATCGCGGCGGTGACCCCAGCGAGGTCGCCGCCCTGCCAGTCCGCGGTGGGCTCGGCCCCGGGGGTGGAGGGGGCGTTGTTTGTGGGGTCCCCGTCTCGGAAGCGGTCCAGCATGACCATGTAGAGCACCGGGTCTCTCCAGTCGAAGGGCTCGGCCTCTACCCAGAAGGGGATCAGCACCGGCCTGGCGGCCCGCCCCGCCAGGTCCGCCGCCTCGAAGCGAAGGGTGTACTTGCCCTCGGCCAGGCCAGAGATGTCCACCTCGATGCGGTGATCCACGTAGGTGAACGCCGGCTCGGTCTCCATGAAGTCATGGATGAGCAGCACGCGCCTCGAGGCGGGGTCGGCCGCTGGCCCGCCGCTGGCCCTCAGGAAGCGCACCCTCGCGGAGGCGCTCTGATCGGCTAGGTCAAAGGAGTCCAGCAGCAGCAAGGGCTCGGTGCAGTCGGGCACCCGCACCCCGGAGTTCTCCACGCCGCCGTCGTACTTCCTGTAGGCGTTGTCCGGGTCCAGGATCCACTCCCCATCCACGATGAGCTTGTAGGCGTGGATTCCAGGTGGGAGGGTCTTTGTGAGCGTGAAGCCGCCCTGGCCGTCGGGCAGCATCTCCTCGGGCGCGGACCAGTCCCACTCCCCCGCGAGCAGCACCGAGGTTCCGGCGCCAGTGTACGAAAACACCGTCTCACAGGTCCGCTCCGGGGCCAGGGGTGCCCACGCGTCGAGGGTGCCATCCAAGGAGATCGAGGCGTCGGCCCCTGCGGCATCGGTGGCCGCGTCGTGGCCGGCGTCAAGGTTCTCTCCAGGCTCCTGGCGTACGCACCCCGCGGCGGCCAGGGCAAACAGGCTGCACCAAAGAGCTGCCCACCTTCTGGAGTGTCTGTGTGTCATTGCTCCTCCGTGCCTGCCTGGATCATGCACCCCCTTGCGAGCAACGACAAGTCGCCCAAAAGCGGCGGGCAGAGGCGTCAGGCAAACAGCAGGTTCAAAAAGCGGCAGCTTCGCACGAAATCGGCGGCCACCACCTTGGGGTCGTAGTCCTCGTAGAGGGTCTTGAGGAGGTGAAAGTTCAGCTTGGCGTGCCGCTGCTGGCTGAGCTCCTCGCCATGGGTCTCTGCCAGCTCCGAGGCCTTGCGCCAGATGGCCTCCGCGTTGGTGCCCAGCAGGCGCGAGTATGCCAGCACCCCACAGCTCATGGCGGTGGTGGATGCGTAGACCTCCATGGCGGGCTGCCCCTCGGCCCCGGGGAGCTGGTCGCCAGCCTTCACCACCCAGCGAGAGGATGTG
>JAJRWW010000707.1 GCA_024276595.1 Myxococcota bacterium | reverse complement strand
TGCCACCACCCAGATCCACCAGGGTCATGGGAGCAGCAAAGTGGTGCAGCGCACCCCTGGCGTGACAGGTCGATTCCCCGAAGAACATGCCGCCAGGAACGTCGGCGCACCTGGCTCCAAACCCGGTAACGCAGGTGGCCGCCAAGCCTGATACCTCCTCCCCCGCCTCCTCCAGTGCGCCCCTCAACGCCTCCTTGATGCGCCCCTGGAAGTAGCCTTGGGACTCCACCAGCGCCCTCCCCAACACCTGTCGCCGAGAGTCGAGCACCAGCGCCTTTATGCACTCGGTGCCCACGTCCACACCGGCCACTACGATCCTTGCTGAGCCCTTTGCTGCACTCAATTGCCGCTCCTGGGGGAGATGGTGTCGTCGAGGCCAGGGTGAGCCCTGCCCTCCCGCCTCTCGGCGCCCTCCACGCCCTCGACAAACTCCACCAGGCTCCGATCGAGACCGTCCAGGGAGAAGAGACGGAGGTCGTGGGTGTCGGCCTCCAGGACCATGTACGGGATGCCGGTCTCCATGTGGATGCGCTGCTGTAGACCGTCCCGCACGCTGGAGTGCTTCCGAGCGGTGCGACCGTCGTGGAAGACAAGGGCATCCACCCCGAACCGCTCCAGCTCGGCCTTGAGGAAGCTCTCTTTGTGACTCGATGAAATGTTCGGGTAGATGCCCGCGTAGCAGCGGGCCATGGACTCTATGGGGTTGTCCGGATCCAGCCCGTCGATGGCAAAGAGCTGGCAGTAGGTGGAGTTGACCACTGCCACGCGGTGCTCCAAAAACAGCGTGGCCAAGGGACGCAAGGCGCACCAGATGGGCGGCCCCTCCCAGTAGAAGCGAAAGCGCTCCCCAGGGACCGCCACCGTGCCGGCGGTGACCCGCTGCTCCAGCTCGGCCAGCAGGATCCGGTAGTACTCCACCGCCGCCGGGGTCCCCCGCATGAGCACCATGGGCGCGAGGTGCACGAGCATGTCGAAGTACGTCAAGGGCGAAGGGGTGGAGCGGGCCAGGTCCAGGATGGCCGCCCAGAGGGATGCCGCCCTGTGCGAGTGTGCGAGCACCTCCGCGAGGCGGTCGAAGTCCAGCTTGCGCTCGAAGCGCTCCTCGAGCTGGTCGATGAGGCGACCGAGCTGCTGCACCGCGATGTCCACGTCGAGGCGGTCGATATCCCCCACGCCCGTGGAGGGATGCAGCCCGAGCACCGGCGCTCCGAAGCGCTGGCCGTAGAACTCGAACCAGGGCCGGAGAGTCTCCGCGTATGCGGTGTTGTACACGAGCGCCTCGGGGCGAGGCGGACCCTGGATCCCGTACACCGGCACCAGCGGGCTCTCTCCTGCCAGGAAGGCGCCGATGTCCGAGGTCATGGCAGTGGATGCGAACTGGGAGAAGCCCGCTGCAAGGGCGCGACGAATATAGGGCTCTGCCTGACGGCTCGCCCCGATTAGAGCCGCGTGGTTCTCCGGGAAGTAGGGGGTGAGCCCCAGGGCCCTCAGCAGCTCCACCGGCGCCAGGCCAGAGCTCCACACCACCTTGCGATCGCTGTCCGCAGCCGCGGCGTCGAGGTCCCTGTAGTGATCGGCCATGAGCTCCTTGAGCATGGGAGCGCATTCCAGGGGAACTCGACCCTCGGGCATGCCACCCAGGTCCGCCATCCTGGTGGCCCCGGAGAGGAGGGGGAGCTGGGAGCGCCGCACGGTCTGCACGGTCTGGTTGACCCGGCGCATTCGGCGGAGCACCTGGTGCTCCCTCGACTTCATGAAGCGCACGAGGCCCCAGTTCAAGGGGGCCTCCATCCCAAGGCGCTCCGCCTCGTCCACGATGGCACCGTTGATGGCATCTATCTCAGTGGGGAGACCCCGTGAGAGATCTTGCCACATGGATGGGCGGTTCTTTCCGAGGGCCTTCTGAGAGCCGATCACCGGCCGGTAGGGGTCCTCCTCGTCCACGATGGGGACACCGCGGGCACGCATGACCTCGATGATCTCCAGGCAGCAGGCCCGCATGAACTCCTGCCATGCCTCGTCCTCCAGGAGCTCCCTGCAGGTGAGACCCGTCAAGGCAGAGACCGGGTTCACCACTGCGTTGTGAAGCAGCTTCTGCCAGACTACGTGGTCGATGGAATCCACCACGTTGGTGTCCAGCCCAGCCCTGACAAAGACCTCGCCGATGGCATCCACATCTGGAGTGACATCCCCGTCCAGGGGTGCAATCTGTATGGGCTTGATGCCCTTGCGGTAGCGCAAGCGGTTGGGGCCGGTGTGCTGAATGGAGTGGTAGGTAATGCCGGTGAGCACCCGCTCGACGCCGATGATCTCTGCGATCTTCTCGGCGTTGCCAATGCCGTTTTGCATGGAGAGGACGCGGGTCGCTGGCCCTACAATTGGCAGCACGCCCCGCAAGGCGGCCTCGGTCTGGTAGCTCTTTACGGAGATGAAGACCAGGTCGGCATGCTCCAGGTTCTCCACCGAGGAGACCACTCGGATGGGCACGCAGCGCTCGCCCAGCGCACCGGCCGAGATGAATAGACCGGTCTCGTTAAGGAGCTTGGTCCTGGCCTGGTTGATCTCCAGGAGAACGACGTCCTCGCCCGAGTCGGTGAGCTGCGCGCCCACGAGCCCGCCCAGCGCACCTGCCCCGACGATAACAATCCGCATGGGCACTGCCCCTATCTGTTCTTCCATTCGGGTCTGCGTTTCTCGTAAAACGAGGCGATCCCCTCCTGCACGTCCTCGGTTACCATGAGCTCCTCCAGGAAGACCTTCTCGGCCGCCTTGCGCGCCTGCTCCATGGGGCGCCCCATGAGCCCCTTCAGGGTTCGCACGTTGAGCCTCATCACCAGCGGGCTGGCGGCGCGAAAGTCGCGCAGGGTTTGCTCCAGGCGGTCCTGCAGGTCCTCCACACCCACCACATAGGAGACGAAGCCAAACTCCTTCATCTGCTCCGCCGAGTAGGTGCGGCCGCCGCAGGTTATCTCCATGGCCCGCTGGGGGCCCACGAGCTGGGGCAGGTAGGCCACTCCGAGGGGAGCAAAGAAGCCGATGCGAATCTCCGGCTGCCCGAACTTGGCCCGCTCGGTGGCGATGAGCACGTCTGCCATCATGGTCAGCTCGAACCCGCCCCCGAGAGCGGCGCCGTCCACGGCCATGACGATGGGAATCTCCAGCCCCCCGAGGAGGGTGAACATGCGGCTGAAGGCGGAGATCATCCCGGCGGCCTGCTCTGGCCTGTGCTCCTCCACGTCGGCGCCAGCGCTGAAGGCCTTTCCTTCAGCAGTGAAGGCCACCGCCTTGAGACTGGAGTCGGCGGAGATCTTCTCCAGCGCATCGCAGATGGAGCCCATCATGGCCGCCGACAGGATGTTGAGCGGCGGGCTTTTCAGGGTCACGTACGCCACACCATCTCGGAGCTCGAGCTCGACGAGGTCTTTGTCCTCTGGCATCTGCTCTCCCTTTCGGCTAGGCCACGTTGACCTTGAGCACCAGGGCGGCAGCGGTGTCGCCCGCGGCGCAGCCCGTAAACAGCCCGAAGCCACCGCCGAGCTCTGCCAGCTCCTCGATGAGCTCGATGATCGAGCGCATGCCCGTGGGGCCCTGCGGGTGCCCCCACACCAGCGAGCAGCCGTATCGGTTGGCAAGCTCGGGCTTGATCTCCAGCTTCCGGGCGAGAAACACATCGTTGACCGCGAAGGGGGTGTGAGTGGTGATGGCCTTCAGATCCGATACCCCGATGCCCGCGCGCTCCAGCACCAGCCGCACGGCCGGCTCGTTGGCCGCTGGCATGAAGCCTCCCTTAACCCGTGCCTGAGCGGTGGCCACCAGTCGAATCTCCACGCTCTTGTCCCTCGATAGCTCCGCCGCCCTCTCCTTGGTGGCGAGCACCAGCCCGGCGTTGCCGTCGGCCGGGTAGGTCTGGGAGCCGAATGTCACGGTGCCCCCGGGCAGCACCGGCCGGAGCTTTGCCAGCCCCTCGGCGGTGTAGGGCATCACCCCCTCGTCTGTCTCCACCGTGGCGAGGGTCTTCCTCCCACGGGCGTCCTTCACCTCGATGGGAGCCACCATGTACTTTTTCTGGAAGGCCCGGTCGTTTGCCAGGGCACGCTGGTACTGCTCATAGCGGAGCAGGGCCACCTCGTCCTGCTCCTCCTTGGTGATCCCCTCCTCCTTGGCCACGTTCTCGGCGGTCTGCACCATGGCCTTGCCCGCGGCCGGGTTCGGGTCAAAGCCAAAGTTGTCCATGACCCAGTCCTCCTTGTCGCCCTGACCACCCGGCCCCAGAGGGTTGGGGTAGTAGATGTGCGGGCCGTTGGAGCACTTGTCTGCGGTCAGGGCCAGGAACACCTCGGAGCGGCCCAGCTCCACCTCTCCGCCCCCGTACTCGGTACACTTGACCCCGGTTGCACAGGCCTGGGAGATGATGGGGCCTGTGATCTGCGCGCCAATGAGCGCGGTGATCCATGGCCCCCCGTAGAAGCAGTGGCGGGATGGAACGGTCCATCCCAGACAGGAGCTGTCGAATATCTCCGGGGACAGGGAGCGCTCCTCCAGGGCGCGCTGCGCAATCTGCGCGGCGAACTTGATGGGGTGCTGGCTCGAGAAGGACCCCTGCCACTTGCAGAAAGGGGTGCTCCAGTAAGCGCCATAGGGAATGTATACCTTGCTGAACGACATGGCGACCGCTCCTTTTCCGGGGTGTTTGGGCTGAGCTCGTCCGATCTCACACCTCTTAAAGATCAGGAGCCAGAGGGGCGTCAAGGGGAAAGATCCCCTGGGGCAGAAGTAACCTAATTTCAGCCACATCCTCCGGTCTGAGAATCCC
>JAJRWW010000706.1 GCA_024276595.1 Myxococcota bacterium | reverse complement strand
TTGGTTCCCTTGGAACCGCCCCAGGGGTTCTTCGACACGTCGCCGGTGCCGATCCCCGTGAACCAGTCGACGCCCTTGTTGATGATGTGGGGGACGTTGGCCCAGGTCTCCACGTTGTTGAGGTTGGATGGCTTGTCGTAGAGGCCCTGCTCCACCGTGTGGATGTGCTTGGCCCGGGGCTCGCCCACGAACCCCTCCAGGGAGGCCATGAGCGCCGTCGACTCACCACACACGAAGGCGCCACCGCCCCGCACTATCTTGATGTCGAAGCCAAAGCCAGTGCCCAGGATGTCGCTGCCCAACAGGCCCATGGCGCGTGCCTGCTCCAGGGCAGTGGTGAGGTTGCTCACCGCCAGGGGATACTCGTTGCGCACGTACACGTAGCCCTGGGAGGACCCGATGGCGTAGGCGCCAATGAGCATCCCCTCGATGATAAGGTGAGGGTTGCCCTCCAGCAGGGAGCGATCCATGTAGGCCCCAGGGTCTCCCTCGTCGGCGTTGCAGATTACGTACCTGGGCTCCCCTGGGGCGTCCTTGCACGTGCGCCACTTGACACCTGCGGGAAAGCCTCCGCCTCCGCGGCCGCGAAGGCCACTGGCGGTGATGAGGTCGATCACCTCGTCGCCCTTCATCTCGCCGAGCACCTTTGCCAGAGCGCCGTAGCCGTCCCGGGCGATGTAGTCGTCTATCTTGCGAGGATCGATCATCCGCCCGTCGTGCATGAGCACCTGCTGCTGGTGCTTGTAAAAGGGGATGTCTGTCTCCTTCTCGCAGGTCTTGCCCGTGACGGGGTCCACGTAGAGCAGCTCCTCGATGACCTCCCCCTTGGCGAGGGTCTTGTTGACGATGTCGGCCGCCATGTCGGCCTTCACCTTTTGATAGAAGGTGCCCTCGGGGTAGATGACCATGAGCGATCCGCGCTCGCAGAAGCCGTGGCACCCAGTGGACACGATCTCCACCTCGTCCTCCAGGCCGGCCTTGCACACCTCGTCCCTCAGGGCCGCGGCGAGATCGTCGCACTTGTACGCCTTGCAGCCAGTGCCCGTGCAGACCGAGACTGTCTTGAGATCCGGGCTCCTGCCCTTCTGAAGCTTTGCCCGGTACTCGATGAGGTCACCCACGGAGCCGAGCAGCTTGAGCTGGGTCAGATCAACGTGCTTGTGGGCAGCAGAGCATGTCATGCGGCACCCTCCTTGGCGTCGGCCTTGCGGACCTTCTTGATGAGCCGCTCGATCTGGGCGGACTTCTGGTTGCCGTAGTACTCACCGTCGACGATGACCAGCGGGCCCAGCGCGCACGCGCCCACACAGTTGACCGTCTCCACGGTGAACTGCTTGTCCTCGGTGGTCTCGCCAGCCTTCACGTCCAGGATGCGCTCAAACTCGTCCACGAGCATGGGGGCGCCCCGCACGTGACAGGCGGTGCCCATGCACACGGTGCAGATGTGCTTGCCCCGCTCCTTCAATGAGAAGGCGGAGAAGAAAGTGGCCATGTAGTTGATGCGGCTCCGGGAGACACCCATCCTCTCGGACACGCGCTCGAGGGCCGGACGCGGCAGGTAGTTGAACTCGGCCTGGATGTCCATCAGCACGGCGAGGAGCTCGGCCTCGTCGTTGCCGTAGCGGTCCAGGATTCCATCCACGGTTCTTTGCATCGAATAGTGCCCTTTGCTCTCGTGAAGCTCAGCCTCTTTGTTTTCGTCTGCGCCCGGCGGATGAGGCGATCCTGCCGGCCGTCGCACCCGCGGAGGCTACAGGTTCCGCCAGGGGCGGTACTCCTTGGGTGCATCCGCCTCCGGCTCGGTGACGAACTCCAGCGCGCCCGTGGGACAGGACTCCGCGCACGCGGGGATTCGATCCTCCCTGAGCCGATGCACACACAGGTCGCACTTGGTGATCTGCTCGCCCTGCAGGTACGCCTCCGGCACCCCGTAGGGGCAGGTGAGCACACAGGAGCGACAACCTATGCACAGGCTGTCATCCATGAGCACCGGGCCGCCGAGGCCCAGCTTGTGCATGGCCCCTGTGGGGCACACCAGCACGCAGGCGGCCGCCTCGCAGTGACGGCACTCGGTGGGCACGCAGGCCCCGCCCACCGAGTGGAGCTTCACCCGAGGCCGCGGAGGCGGCACCTCCCGGATGGCCTCGAACATGTCCTTGCTCTTTGAGTGCTCCAGGGTACATGCCTGCACGCAGCGGCGGCAGGCGACGCAGATATCGGTGTTTACCTTGACCAGACCAGTGAGCATCTAAGGTGCCTCCAGCGTGTTGCAGCGCCTACTTGGCGGGCAGCGCGTCGATCATCTCGCGGACGAGCTTCACCGCCTCGGGGTGGCGCATCACGAGGACGTCGGCTCCGGCCAGCAGGAGGGTGGTGGCGGTGACGGCCTCCATCACGATGCCGCGCTGCTCGGCGTCACCCATGGTGGGCTCCTCCTCGGCGGGGATGGCGGCCTCCTTGACCTTCCAGACCTCCTTGCCGAGGTTGCAGTACAGCGGGTACTGCAGCTTGGTGTCCTGCTGGGTGAGGGCGGCCTGGCGACAGCGCTCCATGACCGTGTAGCTGTACTCCAGGCCGTACCCCAGCCCGCCAGTGGTCGGGTCGATGAGCACCGAGTCCGCCGGCACGCCGAGGTTCTCCGTGAGGATGTTGAGCTGCTTGGCCAGGTTGATGTCGATGGGGCTGGAGTTGATCGCCACGTGCCCGTCGCTGATGACCGAGGCGCCGATCTGCTTGTAGTTGGTGTCCTGGAGGGGCCCGATTACCGCGCGCCGACCCCGGAGGGCGTCCGAGACGCCGCGGAGGATCTCGGTGTCCTTCTCCACGTTGGACGTCCCCCAGGCGACGATGGGCACGTTCACTGCCTCGGCCACCGCCTTGGCCACGGCCACCGCGTGGTCCGTATCCTTGTTGGCGCCGTTGGGGTCTGTGCCGCAGTAGTCGATGTGGATCAGATCCGCGCCGAACTCCTCCACGCATTTCTTCGCCCAGGCGGCGGGGTCGCCCCAGACGTCCTCGTACTGGGCCTTGAGGGCCGGCGGCCAGCTCTCGGGCGCCACGTCTGGCACCTCGAAGGCGATGACCGGCTTGCGACCGCTCTCACCTTCGAAGTCGTGGAACGCATAGGCGCTGGCACCGCCCACGGTGACTGCGTTGTCGTCGACCCCCAGCGTGATCTCGTTGATGGCGCCGGAGTAGGTAACATTCGGAATCTGGGTAGCCATTAAGCTCTCCTCCCGTTTGTGGATCTGTCGAGCCCGCGTGGGGCCCGATCCACCTGGAATCGGTTCACCCTAGGCGGGCGTCTTGCGCTTCTCGCTGCCGTACCCCTCGTCGGCGTACCAGTACCGCTCCCCCGACCGCAGGTACCTGAGCATCTCCTCACGGTCACCAAGGCGGCGCCGCCAGTCGCCCTTGTAGTCGGGCTGGCCGGGCTCGTAGGTGGGGCCGAGAACCTCGACATCCTCCCCGGTGTTAGATTTCTTCTTGATCAGATCAGAGGACATGGCTCGTCTCCTGG
>JAJRWW010000705.1 GCA_024276595.1 Myxococcota bacterium | reverse complement strand
TCCCAGGGCCCAACATTCACATAGCTTCCCCTCCACCGCGGCTTAGCTCAACTTGCGTTTGCAGGACCGCTCGCTCGACGACCGCACGGCGCCCGCTCGCACCACCTCGTCTCGCTCGGCTCCTGCAAACCCCTATCAGTTTCCAGCTCTCCATGCCCGTGATGCGCTCACCCACCGAGCTGGACATCCGGCAATTCAGGACTTTGTCCGAGGCCCTGATTATACAGGCTTGACACACCCCAAAAAATATATCGTGTATCATGACATCTTGATACAGCGTGATCGGGGAGAATCACGCTCACACAGCTTTGGGCTGTTTTGGTTGACGCGAAAAGGGAGGCAAGATGAGGCGACGTGCTGGAAGGCGGCCCGCTCTGAGCCTCAAGGCTGTCCTGGCCGTGCTTCTGGCCTTGAGCGCTCCGATGGGATGCAGCAGATCCGACGATCCGAGCAACGGCGATACGCCAGTGGACCTCGAGACCCTTACCGGGTGGTGGGTGGTGGAACTTACCCCGAGCGGCTCCGCGCCGCGGCATGGCTTGGCCGAGGCCACTTACGCGGCCGGCACTGGCCTCGTAATGGAGATTCGATTCGGGGACGGCACAACCGGAGCGCTCACCCTGCCAGAGCCAGCTTCGAATGTGTTGGCGGGGACCCTCACGGCGCCCCTCGGGGACGTCTCTCTTGTGCCCATTGCCGGAGGGACAGCCCGGTTGGAGGGAACCGCCGGTGGCGACTTGCTGGTGCTGTATCGCGTCGAGCCCTTCCGCCAGCAAGACAGCGGCGCCTGGGAGCGGAGCTCGAATGGAGGTACGGCCGTCCTGGCCTTGGACGTTGGGCTGGGGGGAAACGTTGCCCTGCTGAGCTTGCTGGACAGCACCGGGTACTGGCCAGAGGAGTCACGCTACAAGGCGTATCGAAGTGACGACTCTCCATTGCTGGAGGACACGTTCCTGACGGCCGCCCTCTTCAACGAAGGGCGCTCCATCTACACCTGCTTCTACGACTGGAACACCGACACCGACATGTGCGATCACCTCACCCGGCTGCCGGAGGAGTCGGAGCTGTCCGGGGTCTGGCTTTCCGGATACAAGAACTATGACAACCTCACGGAGTGGTGCTACTCGGTGGTGGTGGTCCACAACCAGACTCTATACGTGCACGAGCGAGACGAGTCGTTCCTCGACTCCCTCTTCGAGTGGGCCTACCGGGCTGAGCAAGATGGGGAGTACACCTACCGCGACACGGATCAGGGACACTTCCTGGCCGATGACTGGGTGGCCGAAGTGGGGCCCATGTACGCCCGGATCCTGGGGCGCTTCGACGGATGGGACAACTACTACCATTCCCTGGAGCGGCTGATCGAGCCCCCCTCCGAGTACTTAACCGGCGACGCGTATAGCATCTCCGTGGACTGGTTCGACGCGCCCATGGGGATCCCGGAGCCGGTGTTCGGTGCGGCCCAGATCCTACAACATGAGGATCGACTGACAATCACGGACCAGAGTAACGACGGACAGACCTACCAGGTGGAGGCCCGTTGGACTGGGTATCAGTACGAGGGGTATTGGTTCGACACCCAGGCGCCGGATGCCACTTCCCGGTGGCGAGGGCAGCTAACTGCCAGCGGCTACTACCTCCATGGCACCTGGGAGCACGGCGAGTACTCCTTCGCCCTGGTTCCTTTCGGGGACGACGACATTATTCAGTCCGCAGTGAATGACGCCTCGCCCTTGGTGACTCTGGATCCCTATGAGCCTACGGCTTACACTTACAATGACACCGTGAACGACCTAGCCGTGACCGTGTATCGCGACCAGGGCCGGCTGGCCTTCAAAGACCTCGTGGACAGCACCGGCGAGGTCACCAGCTACTCCTATGACGAGCACTGGCGGGTCTCGCGCATCCAGAAATCCAACCACGAGGTCACCCTGGACTGGGCGCTGGACGGATTGTCGGTAACCCTCGTAGAGGACGGGGGCATGCCCCAGACGCTGCCTGTGGTGATCAGCGACGCCGCCCTAACCGACTATGCCACGGAAGCGGAGCAAGTCCTGGGGATCGACTTGACCGAATACAAGCAGGTCCTCGCGGACAACCCCGACTTCATCCCTAGCATCCTTCGGGGTGACCTGCGCGCTCCTTTGCTGGTGCCCGAGCCGATCCGGGCAGACTATCAAAAAGGAGGGGGACTAATCGGCCATGTCATCTGTACATTTGTGGTCGGGCCCATGGGCTACGACAAGTTCAAGCTATGCCATTACACGATGCTTTCGGCCGAGCTCCTGGCCTGGGGAGTGGCAGCAGCAGCCACCGCGGCCACGTTGGCGCCGGCCCTGATCGCCGGAGCGGCCATCGTGGTCGGGTTGGTGCTGGCGGCGGTGGTGATCATCAATCTGGTGAACTGGCTGACCGGGGGCTGTGACCCGTGCAGCATCATCTGCTTCATCAACTGTCCACCCCTGGCCTTCTCCCACCCACCACAAGGACCGCAGGCGGGGCACTCCGCGCCCCGGGGACCTCCATGACCCGTCCGATCCCATCCGATTCTAAGCCGACCTTGCAGTTCCGAGCAGACCGGACCCCTCCGGAGGCCTGGGAGCTGCGGCTGGGCGAGGAGACGGTCGAGATAGTGGCCGGGGGACAACGACTCGCCGAGATCGCGCGGCGTGATCTGCCCGAACAGTTGCGCCTCTCCTCAGCGGCGACCGGCTTGGTCACCCTGGCTCTCCCCGTATCGGCCGGAGATCCGGAACCGGTGCGTGGCCGGCTCTCCCCCCGGCACCTTAAATGTTTTTTTGTCTGGCTCGGACCCGCTTCGTCGCGGTACATACCCAGAGCTTGGCGTAGCTTGACCTGGTTCGTCTTGGCGATCAGTGCGCTGGTGGGCGGCTGCATGGCGGCCTTTAGACTCGTCGGTGCGGAGCCCGTTACAGACCTCGATTCCTTTGTCGTGATTGCCGGGGCGCTGGTCTTCGGGATCTCGCTCTTGGTGCTCTTTCGGCCAATGCCGTGGTTCGCCCTGCTCGAACTCGTTCCAGTGGCCTCCTTTATTATCATCGATATTGTCTGGCTGGTGCGCTACCAGTTCCTGGGTTGGTGGATAGCCGTGGCGCTCCAGGTGGGCCTACTCGCCGTTCTCGGGTGGCGCTTCCGCAATGCGCACCTGGTCTACCAGGGAATCCGAAGCGGCATCGATGGCGGTACCCCAGCGGCCCTAGGGCCAATGCCGATCAGATGAGCTGTAAGTGACCGACTTTGGTTGGTTTTCTGATTAGGCAGTTCCGCCTGGCTGGCAACGACCGGGGCTGAGCTGCTGACTCCGATGTCCGAGTCATGATCGCTGCTGCTGAGAAGATTTGCAATCCGGAGATTGGAGGATCATTGTGGGGCGATCACCAACGGCAAGGTGGTCCCATGTCTCTGACCGATTCTCTCGCAGCAATCCTTGAATTCGACATTTCTGCGGCCTTTGATTGCTTCG
>JAJRWW010000704.1 GCA_024276595.1 Myxococcota bacterium | reverse complement strand
GCGCCTGGTGCGCACTCCCGGGCGGGGCTGGCGCCGCCCCAAGGAGATCAGCCCCCGGGTTTGGAGCTCTGCCACCGGGTCGCTCCTGCAGCTCGCGCCCCTCATGGCCACCTCTGTGACCGGGTATGGGCGCGGCGACCGGGGCACCAAGATCCTCACGGTCACGCTGCGTATCCAGAGCATGCCGCCCATCGTGCTGCTGTTTTTTCACAGCGCCTCAAACCCGGCTCGCAGGTGGATGGTCCGAAAGGGCCTGCCTCTGCGCTACGAGGTGCCTGCCTCCATGCTCGACGGCCTGCTGAGGCTAGCTCGCTCCAAGTAACAGCTCGCATTTGAGGTCGTGATTGACTATCCTCGACCTCCAGGCTGCGGATAGTACGATGACCAAGCTCCCTCGCTCAGTTACCGACAGCGTCCGTCTCATCTCCTCGATGCACATGGAGGCAATCCAGACCCCCACCACCCTGGACATGCCGCGACGTCTGTTCCACCCGGTGACCGGCGTGGTCTCTCTCACCTCCCTGTTCGAGGACATGGCCCAGATGCTGTCGGCGAGCCCCGACATCACCATCGCGTACATTCACATGCCCAACAGCGAGCTGGTGGAGGATCGCTATGGCTGGGAGGCTCACGAGGCGTTCATCCGCATGGCCACCAACTACCTCCAGGGGATCAGCTCTCAGCTCCGAAAGGATCGGGACGACTGCCTGTTGATGCACGCCTTTGCCGACGACTACGTGCTGCTCATGCCCCGCCGCCATGAGGACGATTCCACGCTGGAGGCCATCTTGACCGACGGCGTCATGCGACACCTGGCCGCCATGGACAAGGACCTGGCCTCGGTCTCCAAGGTCTACGTGGGCCTCGAGAGCCTGCGCGCCTTCTCTCGCGTTCACAACGAGAGGCTCGTCTATCGAGGTATCCTCGAGGCGGCCTCACGGGCCATGGACGTGGGCCAGCGGGAACTCATGGCCCAGGCCAGAATCCTGGACAAGGTGCTGCTGGAGCGCAACTTCCTGATGTACTTCCAGCCTATCGTACACGCAAAGGACGCCAGCATCTTCGGTTACGAGGCCCTGGTTCGCTGTCAGGCCGACGAGCTCCGCAGCCCGCTTGTGCTGTTCGACATTGCCGAGCGCTCTGGGCGTACCCGCCCGCTCAACAGGGCCCTGCGAGACATCACCCTGGACTCCATGCCGGACCTGCCACAGTCGGAGTATCTGTTCATCAACCTTCACGTGGACGACTTCACCGATCCCAAGCTCCTCTCCCCACCCAAGGTGATGCTGATGAACTCGGAGCGCATCATCCTGGAGGTCACCGAGCGCGCGGCCATCCGCGACTTCGCCACCTTCAAAAAGCACCTCCATGTGATGCGCGACCACGGCTTCCTCATCGCCATCGACGACCTGGGGAGCGGCTACTCGGCGCTCAACACCCTCGCCGAGATTGAGCCCGACTTCATCAAGTTCGACATGGCCCTCATCCGGGGTATCGACTCCAACCCCGTACGCCAGAACCTCGTCCGGAACATGCGCGCATTTGCCGACGACCTGGGTATCCAGGTGGTGGCCGAGGGGGTGGAGACGCGGCCAGAGTACCAGACCGTGCGAGACCTGGGCTGCCACCTCATCCAGGGCTACTACTTTGCCCGCCCGGGCCCGCCCTTTGTGCGGGACCTGGACGCCTCGGCGGAGTGAGGGCTCGCGGAGCCACCCCTCTCCTCCTGGCACCGCTCCCGCGGCCACCAGGGCAGAGACCGGTCAAGGCTCGAAGGGGTGCGCCTCCACATCGAAGTCGGGCACATAGATGTCGGCAGAGACCAGGTCCTGAACCCAGCCCAGGTGCAGCCCCAGCTCCCCGAGCAGCGCTCTCGGAGCCTCGTACTCGGATGGCCGCAGGGGCCGATGGAGCGGCGGTGGAAGATCCCTGCCGACGGGAGGGTGGTACTGGGCCATGAGGCTCACGTGGGTCCTGGATCCCAACCGGGCGGCCACGTAGCGCAGCACCTGCTCTGAGGCCGACAGGCCCCCTGGGAGCACCAGGTGCCTCAGGATGAGCCCACGCCACGCCACCCCCTCGCCGTCCGTGCAGAGCTCCCCCACCTGGCGATTCATCTCGTGCAGCGCCCTCCGGGCGGTGGAGACGTAGTCGCCCACCTTCGAGATCAGGCCAGCGGAGCTCTCGTCGCCGTACTTGAAGTCTGGCAGGTAGATGTCCACCACCCCATCCAGCTCCCCGAGCACGGGCACTCGATCGTAGGCGGAGGTGTTGTACACCAGCGGCAGCTCAAGGCCGGCCGCTGCGGCAATCTCCAGGGCCGCCACCACCTGCGGTACCACGTGGGAGGGAGTCACCAGCGAGATGTTGTGCGCCCCCTGGGCCTGCAGTGAGAGCATCTGCTCTGCCAGCCCCTCGGCCCCCAGCTCGGTCCAGTCCCCGGGCGAGAGGCTGATCTGGTGGTTCTGGCAGTGAACGCAACGCATGTTGCAACCAGAAAAGAAGATGGTCCCAGACCCGCGGCTCCCCGACAGGGGGGGCTCCTCACCCCGGTGGAGGCAGGCGCTGGCCACCCGGGCCAGGGCGCCAACCCCGCATCTCCCCGCCTCTCCAGAGAGACGCCGAGCCCCACAGCGGACAGGACAGAGCACGCAGGGATCCAGCAGGCCCCAGAGCCGCCTGGCCCTCTCCCCCAGCTCGCCACTTCGGTGCAGAGCCACGTATCCGGGCGTCCTGCTGCGCTCCTCGCCCTCCTGGGTGCTCACCCTTTGCCTCCGAAATGCTCCCTGGCGGCGGCATAGTTCTTGGCCAGGCAGTCTGCCAGCCCTATGCCCCGCCAGGCGTTCCCCGTAACGTGGAGCCCTGGATACCGCCCGAGGCGCCTCTCCAGCCTGCCCAGGAGCTCCCCGTGACCCACCTCGTACTGGGGCAGCGAGCCCGGGAAACGCTCCACCTCGCAAAACAGGGGGGGAGCGTCTATCCCGAGAATCTCCCGGTGCTCCCTGGCGACGATCTCACGCAGCCGGTCCTCGCTGGCCTCCACGAGCTCGGGCTGCAGCACGCCCCCGAGCACGTTTCGCAGCAGCAGCTCATCCGCGGGAGCCTGGCCAGGAAAGATGGTGGAGACAAACACGGAGCCGAGCAGCTCGCGCCGGGCCTGGCGCGGGACCAGGAACCCGAAGCCCTCTGGCACCCGCTGGGTGTCCTGCCTGGAGTAGGCGGTGTGCACGACGCTCACGCCGCCATACTTTACCGAGCCCAGGATCTCGGCCAGCTTGGGATCCATGCCTCGGACCACATCCACGAGCCTCCTGGCGGGCGCCGCCAGGACCACACGAGCCGCGCTCAGCACCTCCTCGGACCCGATCCGCACCAGGAAGCCCTCGCCTTGGCGCTCCACCCGCGTGACCCTCGAACCCAGCCTCAGCGCATCCCCCAGCTTCGCGGAGAGAGCCTCCATCAGCGTGGAGAGGCCCTCGGGGAAGGAGGTGAGCTGCCCCCGCGGCGCTCCCACCCCCTGTCCCGAGCGCTTGACCTTCTTCCGCAGGCGCCAGAGGGCCCGAAAGAGCCCCCCGTGCTCCGCCTCCAGCTCTGCCATCCGGGGAAAGCAGGAGGCCAGGGAGGCGCGGTCGGGATCTCCGGCGTAGATCCCGGTGAACATGGGCACCACCAGGGCCTCGGCCGCCTCCGGGCCCAGCCGGCGTCGCGCGAAGTCGGTCACTGTCTCGTCCACACCAGGGCCCGGGTGGGGGGAAGCCCAAGGCTCCCGCAGCAGCCTCAGCTTGGCCCGGGGCCGCAGGATCCGGCTGAACACAAAGGAGACCGGCCCGGAAGGCATCCGGCGCAGCTTGCCGCGGACGAAGACGTAGCGGTTCCTGGCGACCGGTGCCGGCGCCAGCGCACGCTCCGCCAGCCCCAACCGGCTCAGGATAGACCCCAGCTCCGGGTGCTTGTCCATGTAGCCATAGGGGCCAGTCTCCAGGAGATAGCGGCCCTCCCTGCGGGTGTGCACCCAGCCCCCCACGCGATCCGCTGCCTCCAGCACGGCCAGGCGCAGCTCGCGGCCAGATGCCTCGGCCGCCGCCTGCGCTCCCAGCCCGTAGGCCAGCCCCGAGGGTCCCGCGCCCACCACTATCAGGTCCAGCTCGTTTGTCGCTTTGCTCATGTCACGTGGGCCCTGCTCTGTGTTGGGAACTTTTATACCACCTAAACGTCTTAGTGCAGACACAGGGAAAAAAGAACCCGTGCGAAAAAAGGGAAAAAATCGTATAATTTCCCGGCAAGATTACACCTGTCTGCGCTCCACCCACTCCCCACCGCGGGGGAGGGGCGCACGCTTCGAGGCGCCTTGATGGCAGTCACCCAAGCAACGCTTTTTCGAGTGGTCCAGATCTTCCACGGCGATGTCGTCGCGGACCTGGTGATGCGCCAGCGACGCCCGGTCATCCTCGGCTCCCATGCCGGCTGCGACCTGGTGGCACCCCTGCCAGACGGGGTGGATGAGCTGGAGCTCTTCTCCCCGGTGAGCAGCGACCGCTACGGGCTGAACATCCCCTCCGGCAAGGCACGGCGGCTGCTGCAGGGCGATGTCACCCGTGCAGGGGGATCCGTGTCCTCCCTGGAGGACGCTGCCGGGGAGGGAGAACGAGCGCTCCTGGAGCCGGGAGACTGGGCGCTGTTTCACCTGGCCACCGCTCCAGAGACTCAGATCCTCTGCCAGTACATCCGCCTACCCCTCTCCTCTGTCACTCCGGGTCGGATCGCGAGCATGGTATTGCAGGACCAGGAGTGGACGGCAGTGGCCGCGGTGCTCATTGTCACGTTCCTGCTGCTGGGCTTTCTGCACAAGCCCCACGGCACCCAGTTCGAGTCCACCAAGCTGTCGAGGCGCTTCTCCACCCTCTTCAAGGCGGAGAAGATGCGCGCCAACAGGCGCTCTGAGCGCGACCGCAAGCGCAAGCGCAAGGCCGTCGTCATCAAGGAGACCCGTGCCCTGGTGCGACGCACGACCCGCATCTCCCGCGGCTCGGAGCGCGTCCAGCTCCCCCGCCAAACCGTCCGCGCCCGCAGGATCAACAAGGGCGGGCTCCTGGCTCTCAACCGCGCCATGCGCCGCAGCGGAGCCGTCAACCAGCTCTTTCGGAAGCAGGAGAGCCTCTTCGCCGACGTGGAGAAAGGGCTCAGCGGCCTCTCGGGGCCCGGCGGCTCAGGCGGTGGCAGCGGGGACGGGGTCGAGGATCCCTATGCCACTCGCGGCGGAACCGGAGCCGGGGGCAGCGTGGGCCGCACCGACGGCGGGAAAGGCCCCAGGCTTGGAGGTCCCATCAGAGACCGCGGGATGCTCTCCGGCCGCAGAGACCGCAAGGTGCGAGTGGCGCGGGTCGGTCTCGGTGGAGGCTCGGTGAGTGGCACGGGCCTCTCCCGGAGCCAGATATTCCGCGTGGTGAGGGCGCGCCGCGGCTTCATCAAGTGGTGCTACGAGAGCGCCCTCAAGCGAGCCCCCGCCATGGGTGGAGGCAAGGTCACCGTCCAGTTCAAGATCAACCCCCAGGGCCGGGTGGTGGGCGCGCGCGCTGTGAGCGTCACCCTCAAGGGGGGCGGCTCGGTGGCCTCGTGCATCACGCGCGCCGTACGGCGCTGGCGGTTCCCGCAGTCCCAGGGCTACTCCGTGGTGCGCTTCCCCTTCCTCTTCTCCTCCGGGCTCAAGTGAGCCTTTGGCCGGTTGCTCTGCGGTCTGTGCGCAGCTCTGAGCGGGTTGGGCCCCCGAACCGTGGCCCCAAAAAAGACAATGGGCGGCCACCAGGGCCGCCCAGCCAAAAGCGCGTGCGCAAAAATGGACAGCTCGTCAAAGCTCGATGATCAGCACACCTCGCCGCGGAGCGTCCTCGCGGGATTCGTCGTCTGGCGCCCCCTCGTCGGGCGCGTCGATCTGAATCTGCTCGCGATGCTGCTCCTCTCGACGCTGGCGCTCCTGCTCTTCTCGCCAGATCTCTTCAATAATCCACGGCTGCATCGTCTTCCTCATCACCGGGGCCAGAGTACCATCTACCCCACATCACATCCATAATGCAATTAGCAGACCATGCAACCCGGTGGAGGGAAAAAACATCACATGGCCAGGATATCATGTGGTTACGGCTCCGGCCTCACCAGACAGTACGCGCAAGATCCCTGTCCGATCTATGAAAAGATTGTCATGGTACAGGATTTTTTCACCATATTAGGGCCTTGGGACGGAGTTTGATCCACTATTTCACCCGGTTAGCCCAGGCAGGGCGCTATGCAAAAACATCATAGCCCGGAGCCTGCTAGTCGGCGTCAACGATCTTCCAGACCCCATCCTCACGCTTGAGCTCCACCTTGTAGCTGTCGCCGTAGAGCATGTGAGCCTGATCTCCCTGGATCTCTATGCGATTTTTCAGGTTTGCCTTCAGGTTGCGGATGAGCCGGCGGGTCGCCTCGATCTGCTTCTTGGAAAAGAGCCGGCGGGTGTCAGCCACTGTCATCACCTTGCGCCACTGGTTGGGCACAAAGCGCAGCAGCAGCCTGTATCTGCGACGCTGGAGCGCCCTCACAAAGGATCGCAACGCCTCACGGGGAGTGCGCTGGCTGTAGAACGAAACCGGGTCCAGGGCCAGCTTCCACGCGCCCCCCTCTCGCACGAGCCGCAGCACGGCGCCATCCCCGTACCGAAACTGGGCCCTCACGACGAGCTTGGTCGGGCCCACCCTTAGCTGCCGGAGGTCCGCGCGCACGTCCTTGCGGTTGCGCCTCTGGTGGGAGATGAACTCGCTGCGATCGAACTGCTTGCGAAAGGACCTGGACATCAGGTCGTAGGCTCGAGAGTAGTCACCAGACTCCAGGGCCGTCACGTAGGCCTTGAGGGTGGTCTTGGGTGTGGCTGCCCGCTGCGGACATCCTGCGCCCGGCAGCAGAAGCGCTCCTGCCCAGAGCATCCCCAGTAGAGCCATCCGCAGGTGCGATGGTCGTTGCAACACGCGCATGCAAGCCTCCTTGAGCCTGGAGTATATTATCCCTTTTGCGCCCAAAGGCCAGCGATTGATACGGGTCTGGGCGCCCCGGGCTACCTCCTGGTGCGCGCCAGGATCAGCTCATAGTCATCGGTGGAGTTGGCGGAGCGACCTTTTTGGTCCTGCACTCGAACGAAGTAGGTCTTGGCGCAGTGAAGGGTCGTGACGATCCTCCGCAACCCCTCGCTGGTGGGAAGCGCAGCGGTGGCCAGCACGTTCTTGTGGTCGTCCATCAAGGTGAGCTGAAGCCTGACTCGGGGCACCCCCTGCACCGAGATGCGAACCTTCTGGGTGGTGCCCAGCCCCCCTCGCAGCCTGAAGCGGTAGAAGTCCACGTCGCCCACGGGGTGAATGTAGCCCCTCGCCGAGACCCCCGGGACCAGGAGGTTGGCCGTGCGATGGCGGTTGTTTGGCTCGCGCTCATCGCCCCGGTCCGCTGGCGTGACGACCCACCTGAGCTCGTAGCTCCTGCCCGGGTCGAAGGTGCGTCGCGCCCCCGAGACCCGCACCCGAACGCCGTTTGTGGCCCTCACGTTGGTCAGTAGCTCCACCTCTCCCGCCTTGCCGAAGTCAGCCACCGCAAGCTTGCGCCCGGCCAGGGAGTACACGGCCAGCTTGCAGTCGACCCCAGCCGGTGGCCGCAGCGACAGCCGAACATTCGAGCGCCCCGGGAGGGCGAGCCTATAGTAGTCCACGTCGTGGGCGACCTCCACCGAGCCTCTCACCACCCCCCGCTTGCCCGAGAGGGGCACGGCCTTGCTCGGCAGGTCGTTGGGCTCCACCTCACGGTGGGCTCCGCGGCGAGTGGCCTCCACCTTCAGGCGGTAGCTGTCGTCGGGGTTGAATCGACGGTGGGCCTTGACGCTCACCCACACCACCCGCGTCAGCAGCCGCACCTGGAGGTCACGGATGAAGACCGTCGCCCCCCTGAGGGAGCGCCGGGTCAGGAGCTTTCTCCGCGCCCAGTTGTACACCGTCACGTCGGCGGTGACCCCACCCACGCCCCTGAAGGTCAAGCTGAGCAGGCTTCCGGCGGGCAAGCCCACGAGCGAGACCCGGTACCAGTCCAGGTCGTCCGCCCTCCCCAGCAGCCCGCGGATCTCCTCCCCGGGGCGCAGGGGGTTCGCCTCGTAGAACTTGTCGTTGGGCTCTCGCTCCTCCGCCGCTCGCGGGGAACGCAAGGAGTACTGCAGAAGGTAGCTGTCTCTTTTGTTGAAGTGATAGGGAGGGCCCCCTCGGGCCTCGCTCACCACGAAGCAGTAGTCACCAGGGACCAGCGACAGGTTGGAGACCACGATCCCCCGGCCGACCCCTGGGGACCGGTTGGTCTTGATGACCACGAAGCGCGAGGTCCGCACGGTGAGCTGGAGCCTGAGCTTGGGCACCCCGCTGATGCGGGCGCGGAGGACACGGCGTCCGCTCCCCTCCACCTTGAAGCAGTACACGTCGCGGTCACCCATCTTCTTGGTCAACGGGTAGCCGATGGTGCCTCGCAGCACGAAATCCGGGGATATCCGCTGGGCGTACTCCGGCCAGTTGTTCGGCTCCTTCTCCTGAACCACTGGCAGCCGCACACCGGCATCGGGGACGAAGATCTCCTGCGGCGGTCGAAGCTCCGTCATCGCCGCGTCGCGCCCGTTGACAGGGGCTCGCCCCGTGGCAGACGGTCGCTCCCGGTTGCAGCGACAGCCCGACCCGGCGGCAATGGAAACCAAGACGACCAGGCCCAATCCGGCAGCCATCTGCCAGGACCTGGTGGAGAAAACTGGGCGGAGAGGGGACATTGCCTGGGGCTACCCGGCATCCGCCACCCGGCGGAGGCGCGCCTACTTGGCGACCGCGTTGATCTTGGCGATCACCGCGTTGGTGATGTCGATGGATGCCTTGTGGTAGTACACCGCGCTCCGCTCGATGACGATGCTCAGACCCTTGGCCTTGGCAATGGCGGTCACCGTGCTCATGAAAAGCGAGCGCAGCGGCTGCAGCAGCTTGAACCGCCGCTTCTGGAGCTGCTGGTTCCAGCCGTTGACCTTCTGCATGAGGCGCTGGCCCTTGAGCACCAGCTTTCGATAGCGCTGCTCCAGCTTGCTCTTTCGCGCCTTGAAGACCGACGGCTTGAGGATTGTCTCCGAGGCCTGGAGCTGCTTGAAGGCCTTCATGAGCCGCTGCTCCTCCCGCTGCAGGGCCTTCTTCTTGCGGTTGATCAGGCCCTGCTTGCGCTTGAAGTAGGAGGTGATCTTCTTGGTGATGCGCTTGCCCGTCTTGGTCTTGGCGAGCACATCCTCGAAGGAGACCACCCCCGTCTTGGCGTGAGCGACCTGTGGCAGCGCCATGGCTGCCAGGGATACGATTACAGTGAGAAGTCTTTTCATCAACTCGACTCCGGGGCAGTTCGTTGTCTCGGGCTCCCGACGGTATTTCCAAGCCGGTGCCACGTCAAGCCGCCTGGCCGTGGGCAAGCGCCTCGGCAGTAATGGACGGCGAGGGGGGCGATACTATTCTCTGCTGTCCAGCTCCTTCATCACCCGGTCGGTGATATCCTTCACCGGCCAGATCCACAACCCCTCACCTCTGCTGGTCATGATCACCAGGTCCAGGCCCAGGCGGCGCCGAATCTGGGTGGCCACCTTCCGGATCGCCTCCTTGAGATCGTCGAGGAGCCTCTGACCGAAGGTGTTGAGCTCCTTTTGGTACCGCAGGTGAGTGGATCTGAGCATGGCCCTGGCCAGCCTGAGATCCTTGCGCCTCTTGGCCAGAATCGGGTCGGTGCCAGGGCGCCTCTTGGACAGGGCCTTCACCTCGGCGGCTGCCTTCTTGACGGCCTCCTGCAGCTTTGCGAGCCGGCCCTCCAGCCTCCGGGACTCCACCTGGATCCTCTCGCGGATCCTCTTGCCCCGCGCCGTCTGCCGCACCACCCTGGTGCCGTCCACGTACCCCACCCGCAAGGATGCCGGCGGTGGGCAGCCCACGGCCCCCACGGAGGACACAATGATCGCCATCAGCGCATGTCTCATCTGCGGCCCCTAGAAGAAGTTGCCGATGGTGAACTCGAACACGATGTTCTCTTCACCGGGCTGGCGCATGAGCGGCACCCCCCACTCGAACCGGAGGGGGCCTATGGGAGAGAACCAGCGGATCCCAAAGCCCCAGGATGTGCGCAGCATCGCCTTGCGCTGGGGATCCCCGCCGAAGAGGTCTGAGCGCAGGGTGAAGGTCTGGTCGTCGTCAAAGGCGTTGCCCGCGTCGAAGAAGATGACCCCCTTGATACCCACCTTGTCGAAGATGGGGAACTCGATCTCCACGTTGAAGATGAGCTGCTTGTTGCCCCCACGGGGGAAGTTGAAGAGCGCCTCGCCTGGATCCAGAGAGTTGGGCACCGGCACTCGCGGGCCCAGGGTGCGTGGCCTGAACCCACGCACGCTGTTTATGCCGCCCACGAAGAAGCGCTCGAAGATGGGAACCCCCTGGGGCTCGGAGGAGACCACCATCCCGGCCTCGGCGTTCACCTTGAACACGATGCCCTTCCAGATGGGGAAGTACCACCGGGAAAAGAGCGTGTAGCGATTGAAGACGTTCTGGCTGCCCAGGTAGGGCAACGCAAACTCGGCGGAGAAGCTGTGGAACATCCCCTTGGAGGGAAACAGCCGGTTGTTTCGGGTGTCGTAGCTGACCGTGGCCCGGGCCGAGGATGTGACGCCATCGTTGAACAGGTTGGCGATTCGAGCGCCGGCAGGCATCTCGAAGCCGTACTGGGTGGAGCCGCCGAAGATCCCCGTGGAGCCCACATCCACCTTCACGTGCTCGGCCTTGTAGGTGAGAAACACTCGCAGGTGGTGGGTGATGGGATAGCCCCAGGTGAGGCTACCACCGTAGGCCTGCCGGGCGAAGCTCTCGAAGTTCGTCAGGGAGTTGAACACCGAGAAGGCGAAGGTCCAGCGGGTGTCGAGAAAGTAGGGCTCGGTGAAGCGCAGCAAAAAGAGCTGCCGCAGCCCCGACACCTGCGCCTGGAGGGTCAGGGACTGGCCCCGGCCAAAGAGGTTGTTTTGGGCTATCTGGGCCTGGGCGATGAAGTTCTCCACCGAGGAGAAGCCCGCCCCGATCTGGAAGGTGCCGGTGGGTCGCTCCGTCACCCGCACGTTGATGACGATGCGGTCATCGGAGCTTCCCTGCTTCGTGTTGATGTTGACGTCCTTGAAAAACCCCAGGGCCATCACCCGCCGCTTGGAGATGGCGATGCGACTGGAGCTGTAAAGGTCGCCCTCGGAGATTATCATCTCCCGCCGGATCACCTTGTCCCTGGTCTTGGTATTGCCGGCGATGTTGATCCGCTCCACGGTGACCAGCTTGCCCTTTTGCAGCTCGAAGGTCAGGTGCACCAGCCGCTTGTCCATGTCGATGTTCGTCAGCGGCGTGACGTTGGCAAAGGCGTAGCCCCTGTTTTTGTAAAAGCCCGTGAGGCGCACTATGTCCTGGCCCAGCTCGGAGCGGGAGAAGATCTTCCCGCTCTTTGTCTTCAGGGCCTTGAAGAAGCGTTTCTTCAGCTTCCCAATCGCCGCCTTGTCACCCTTGGCGGCCCGCTTCATGAGATCCTTCTTGCCCAGAAGGTCTCCCTTCATGCGCACCTTTCCGATGCGGTACTGCTTGCCCTCGGTGATGTTGATCGTGATGTACATGTAGCGCCGGTCAGCGCTGAGGACCACGTGTGGCCGCGAAAGGCTCACGTTGATGTAACCCCGGTCGTAGTAGTAGGCCCGGATCAGGAGCTGGTCCCGCTGAAAGACGTCGTCCTTGTAGTTGCCGCTGGAGGTCAAGAAGGAGAAGTACCCGGCGGACTGGGTGCGGAGAATGGACTCCAGCTCACTCTGGCTGGCGGCCTTGTTTCCCACAAAGCGCACCTGGCGCACGGTGACCTTCTCCCCCTCCTTCACCCTGAAGTAGACATCCACCTTGTGGTTCTTTCTGTACTTGACCTCGAACTTCACCTCGGCCAGGTAGTAGCCCTTGTCCAGGTACTGCTCGCGGATCTTCTCGGCGTTCTTCTTGACCGCTGGCAGGCTGAGGATGGCGCCCTTTTTGAGGTCCAGCACCTCGTTTATCTTGTCGATGTCCACCTCTTCGTTGCCGGTGACGACGATCTTCCGGATGGAGGGCTTCTCCTTGACGAAGAAGGTGAGGATGACCCCGCCCATGCCGCGCTTGGCATCCACCTTGATGTCATCGAACTTGCCCATGCGCCAGACGCGCCGCACGTCTTTTTGGAGCCGGAAGGGGGAGTAGACGTCGTCCACCCGGGTGATGAGCTCCCGGAGGATGGTCTCGCTCTCCACCCGCTTGTTGCCCCGAAACTGGATTCGGACCACCCGCAGGGCTTTCCTCCTGGGTACCGCGCGGGCTGGTGGGCTGGCGACCCTTCGGGCTGCCATGGGGGCCGGCCGGGCGGGCGGGCGGGCCCCTGGGCGAGCCATGGGGGCCGGGCGAGCCCCTGGGCGAGCCATGGGGGCCGGGCGAGCCCCTGGGCGGGCCATGGGAGCCGGCCGGGCAGGCGGGCGGGCCATGGGGGCCGGCCGGGCAGGCGCGGCCATGGCGCCTGGCCCTGTCAGCAGCGACAGGGCCAGGCCCAGAGCTCTCACTCGGTCAACTTGCCGCGACGCCATTTTCCTGAAGGACTCCGTCTATCATTGTCACCTGTCGCGGCATTCGGGCAGAGAGCTCCTTGTTGTGGGTCACCACCAGCATGGTGGTGCCAAACTCGCGATTGAACTCGAAAAAAAGCTCGTGCATCTCGTGGCTGGTCCGGGTGTCCAGGTTGCCCGTGGGCTCGTCGGCGAGCACCAGGCTCGGACGCATCATCAGGGCTCTTACGAGCGCCACCCGCTGCTGCTCTCCTCCCGAGAGCTTTCCCGGCCGGTGGGTCATCCGGTCGGCGAGCCCCACCCTCTCCAGCAGATCCGTGGCCCTGCGGCGAGCCTCCCCGCCGGGGATCCGCTGGATCAGCGCTGGCATCATCACGTTCTCCAGGGCGGTGAACTCGGGCAGGAGGTGGTGAAACTGGAACACGAAGCCGATCTCGTGTCCGCGAAACTCATCCAGCCGCGCAGCAGAGAGCGACGTGATGTCCCGGCCTTGAAACAGGATCGTACCGGAGGTGGGCAGGTCCAGGGTTCCCAGCACGTGCAGCAAGGTGGACTTGCCCACGCCCGAGGAGCCCACCACCGAGACCATCTCGCCCGCCCTGATGGTCAGGTCGATCCCACGGAGGACCCGAATCAGGTGCCCGCCGTGCAAGAAGCTCTTTTGCAGCTCCCTGACCTCGACGAGTATTTCACCATTGCCTGGCATATACACTTGCTCTGCCGACCCGTTCCTTCCCGAAGGTGTGCCGAATATCAGGGACTTACCCAGAAAACGGGCGCAGCGACGTAGCTTTGGCACATCCACGCCGGACTGTCAACGAGTCAGACCACTGCCCAGGGCTATGGGGTTGCCCAGGCGCCACCCCCGGGGCGGACCCTGGCCGCGTCGCGCACGAGCCCTGCCACCAGGTCGCCAAAGGAGATCCCGGCGGCAGCCGCCTGCTGAGGCAAGAGGGAGGTGGGCGTCAGCCCCGGGATGGTGTTCGTCTCGAGGGTGACCAGCCGCCCATCCCCGCCTAGGATGAAGTCGGTGCGGGACATCTGCCCACAACCCAGGGCCCCGTGCGCCGCCAGGGCGAGGGTCTGGATCCAGTCTCGGACCCCGTCGTCGATTGGGGCCGGACAGACCTCCCTGGCGGCCCCGGGGGTGTACTTGGCGTGGTAGTCGAAGAAGTCCGACTCCACCGGGGTTATCTCCAGCACGGGCAGGGCGCGCGTGGAGCCCAGGCCCGGGGTGTCCAGCACCGCACAGGTGAGCTCCCTGCCCGCCACGAACTCCTCCACCATGATCGTACAGTCGTGCTCGAACAGGCTCTCCAATGCGGCCCCAAGGTCACCCCCGGCGGGCACTATGCTCAGCCCCACGGAGGAGCCGAGCTTTGGGGTCTTGAGCACCCACGGTGGCTGAAAGCGGCTCCTGATGGCGCGCTCGGTGCCCACTGGATCCTGCTCCCAGTCGCCCCGCCGCAGCAGCTCGTCGTCGGCCACGGGGATCTCGTGGGCCCGGTAGACCGCCTTTGCCAGCGGCTTGTTCATGGCAACACCCGAGGCGTAGGGATCCGACCCAACGTAGGGCAGCCCCAGCAGCTCCAGCAGCGACTGGATCTTGCCGTCCTCTCCCTCTGGGCCGTGCATGGCCACGAACACCACGTCCGGGGCGCGATCCACCAGCGTCCGGATCCCCTCCGGAAGATCCAGCCCATCTCCCGTTGCGAGAGGCGTCGCCCCAAGCGCCGCGGGATCCACCGCCTCTGTGGGGGGAAAGCTCCAGCGCCCGTCGCGCCCCAGCAGCACCGGCCAGGCATCGAACCCCTCCGAGCCCAGGCCCGTGAGCACCGCCCAGCCCGACATTCGGGAGATCCTGTGCTCACCGCTCCGCCCACCCATCAGCACGGCCACCGACAACCTACTGTCAACCATCAGCTCCTCCTGGACGCCTGTTATCTGGCCCCAGGAGATACTACGAGGCCCGGGCACCAAGGTCGACTTTTCTCCATACCGGCTCCACCCAGGAGCTCAAGGCGGGAGCTGCAGCCAGCCCCATCGCATGAGCAGGAGCTCGTACACCGTGGGCTTGCCGAACCAGTAGATCTGAGCCGTGTAGAGCCCGGGCAGCACCAGCAGGGCCAGGCCGAGCCAGGGCAGCCGCCCGCGGAGGCCCTCCAGCAGCGGCGCGGTGAGCGCCAGCAGCAGCGGCACCATCATCAGGAACCAGCGCATCCCGTAGTGCCCCCCCCCGTAATTGTTGGTGCGCAGGATGATGAAGGTGGCCAGGCCCACGAACCCCGCCGTCACGGCCGCTGCCTCCGCTCGCCCCGGGCTCGAGCTGGGCCAGGTCCTGCCAGCTCCCCGGCTCAGCCCGCGCCAGAGGCCGGGCAGCGCGAGCAGCAGCACCGGGGTCATGGAAAACAGCCCCCTCCCCCCGAAGAAGCACTGCAGGCCGTAGCGCCACTTGGGCTCCTGGAGGGCGTCCCAGGAGTGGGGGTTGTTCCAGTAGCTCCCCTCGAAACGCCAGAGCTCGGGACGAAGCTGCACTGGGAGCAGGCCCCCGGTGCTCACCCACGTCAAGGCCAGGTGCGCCGCTGCCGGCCCTGCCGCCCCGAGCACCAGGAGGGCCGGCGAGCTCCAGCTCCGTCGAGCCTCCAGCAGGTAGGCCGCCAGGGCAAGCACGGGGAAGATGGCCGTGAGCTCGAAGGCCACCGCCAGACACCCGAAAAGCCCGGCTCCCGCCTCCCAGCGCCACCCCTTCCGGCGACCCGAGCGCACCTCTCGGGCGACCACGAACATGGCGAAGAGGGCCGTGGTGGAGGGCAGGTGGTTGACCAAAATGGTGGCGAAGGGGAAGCAGAGCGTGCCGCAGCCCAACAGCGCCGTGGTGCCCAGCGCCACCTCGGGCGAGATCCCCTCCCGGCGAAGGAGCCCGAAGAACATCCACAGCAGCAGCAAAAGCGGCAGGGTGCAAAGCAGCGCCACCAGGATGGTCACCACCACCGCCTCGTCCTCCCGGAAGGAGAGGCCAAAGAGCTCGTGGAGCACCAGGTAGATGGACGCCCCCACCACCGACAGGAGGGGTGGCTTGGTGGAGATCTCTCGCCCGTCCACCCGCACCTTGTCCATGGTCCTGGCCGAAAGGTAGACCCCATCGATGTGGAGAGTGGAGCGCTCCACGAGGGCGATCATGGTGGCGTAGCGGGATGAGTCATTGGCGCCCACGACCTCGGGGCGTATCCGCGGCAGGGCCAGCAAGGCAACCCCATAGAGCAACGCCCAGATGGCCCAGCGGGATCGGCAGGCGCGCCGCCAAGGGCTCCCCGCCGTGGAGCGACCGTCGCTCCTTTGGGGCCTGTCCACGCTATTGACCTCCGTCACCACCGGAACGTGGCGGGGCCTCAGAGCATCCGGGCCAGCAGAGTCATGAGGTTGACCACCTCCACGCCACCACTCTCCCGGGCCAGGTTTCGCTCGCACGTGGCGCAGGCGCTCACCACCATGGGCACCTGGGTGCGGGCAACCTCGTCCATTCGACGCCGGGCTATCTTGGAGGAGACGTCGGGCAGGTTGTCCGCCAGGAGCCCTCCTCCTCCGCAGCAGTAGCCGCGCTCCCGGTTCCAGGAAAACTCTCGGATCTCGCGCACGGCCCTGCCCATGAGTCGCCTGGGGGCGTCGAACACGCCCAGCCAACGTCCCAGGTAGCAGGGGTCGTGGTAGAAAGCCTCCTGCACCGTGGAGCTGACCTCGATGCGCCGGGCGTAGTTGTCCAGAAACTCCACCACGTGCAGCACCTCGGCTGAAATGGGCGCGTCGATCTGCGGGTAGAGGAAGCGCATCATCCAGACACAGGCGGGGCAGTCGCAGATGACCTTCTTGTAGCCCGAGAGCTTGGCCGAGATCTCCTTGGCCAGGAAGCTCAGCTCGGACATGAGCCCCGCAGCCCAGAAGGGGTAGCCGGCGCAGACGTACTCCCCGTCGTGCAGGGCCACGTAGTCCACTCCCACCGAGTCCAGAACTCTCAGGGTGTCCCCAATGACCCCCGGGCTGTGCTCCACCGTGTCGCAGCTAGGGAAGTAGGCCACCTGCGCCTCCTCCACGAAGTAGCGCTCCTCCACGAGGTGGTGCAGCTCCCGCAGGAGGGACTCGTTTCTGGCGTAGAAGCGATCCGTGAAGTGCTTCATGGAGGGCAGGTCCATGCCCCCGTTCACCGCCTCCGCCCGGGCCGCAAACAGGGCCGGGGTCACGTCCACGTCGTGCTCGCAGTACTCTCCGCAGAGGCCGCACCCGTTGCAGTGGTAAAACACCGACGCGGTCTCGGTGGTGAGCTCCACCTGGCCCTTGCGCACCAGGTTGGCCATGGCCATCTTCGCCTGGGGGATCACCGCCTCTCGCCGCTCGGCGTTACCCACGGGGCAGGTGTGCCGGCACAGCTTGGGGCAGTAGGTGCAAAGCTCCAGCGCCTTCTCGTACTCGTCAAAGCTCATGGCTCGGTCCCCAGGACCCCGGGGTTCATGATCCCCGCCGGATCCAGCTTTCTCTTGATTCGGGTCAGCAGCTCCAGCCTCCCCTTGCCCCATTCGTCCAGCAGGACCGCGCGGTGCTGACCGCCACCGTAAACGTGCCCTAGCCTGCCACCGTGAGCGAGGCACACCTGCTGTGCCACCTTCCAGGCGGCGTCGTAGGATGCGACGGCCTCCTGGGGGGATGCCGCGTCTCCCCAGAAGGCGCAGCCCAGGCTGACACCCTCCATCCGCGCGTGCTCCACCACGAGCCTCGTGCGCCAGCCCCGGCTGGCAAAGGCCTCCTCCATGGCACGATAGAGCCCGGCCAGCCCGGCCCATGTGACCCCGGCCTCCACGTAGTCTGCGAAGCTGTTCTCCCGCACGAGCACAGGCGTCATGCGAAACCCGGCGGCAAAGCGCTGCCCCCACCACCTCCGGGCGGGGGCCTGGCCCAGGGCCTCGCCACCCAGCTCTGCGACGTGGGAGCGCACCACCCCCCGCTCCGCCTCCACCAGCTCTGCTGGCCCCTCGAAGGCCAGCAGCAGCACTCGCCTGGCCAGGGCGGCGGCGTCGGGAACAGGGGCGTCGGGGTCGCGGTCCGACCGCCTGAGCCTGGGATCCCTCTGGATGCGTGCCACCAGGGGCCGGACCCCTGAGGTGATGCTGCGCCGGAGAGCCTCGGCCGCCTCGTCGATCCGTTCGAAGCGGAAGCTGTCGAACTGGCGATGCAGCGGCAGCCGGTGGAGCCGCAAGTGCGCTGCCGTGATTATCCCGAGGGTGCCCTCGGCCCCCAACAGGAGGTGCATGAGCTCAGGCCCGGTGGCCCTGCGCGGCGCCACCCGCGTGTGCACTAGCTGGCCATCTGGCAGCACCGCGGTGATCCCCAGACACAGGTCGGAGATCCTCCCGTACCGCGAGGAGAGCATCCCGGAGCTGCGAGTGGAGAGCCAGCCCCCCAGGGTGGCGGTGGTCATGGATGTGGGCACGTGCCCCAGGCTGAATCCGCGCGCGTTGAGCCGCTCCTCCAGCTCCACCCCCACTACCCCCGCCTGCACGTGGACCACCATGGAGCCTTCGTCCATGTCGAGGATGTTGCACATCCGCTTGCAGTTGATGACAAGCCAGGGGCGCTCCCCCCTGGGGGATGCGCCCCCAACCATGGATGAGCCGCCGCCATATGGGATCACAGGTATGGCGTAGGTGGACGCAATTCGGAGCACATGGGCCACCTCGGCGGCCGCGCCTGGCCACACCACCCACCTGGGTCCACGGTGCCAGCGACCCGCGCGGGTCTCCATCAGCTTGCGGGGCCAGAAGTCCACCGCGTGGGCGATGGTGTCCACCGGGCTGGAGGAGAGGTTCTCTGCGCCCACCACCTCCGTTAGCTGCGCCGTGATCTCCGGGTAGGGAGCGCTCACGGGCTGCTGTTCATTGTCCCGAGAGCTCATGGCGCCCCCGACGCACCCACCCCCAGCACACCCGGGTTCATGATGGTGTCCGGGTCGAAGGTGGACTTCAAGGTGCGCAACAGCAGCATCGAGTTGCCGTGCTCCTCGGTCATGAAATGGGCCTTGGAGCGCCCCACCCCGTGGTGATGGCTGATGGTGCCTCCGGCGCGCGTGGCCGCTGCGAGGGCGGCGGACCAGAGACGCTCGTAGCGCATCCTGGCCTCCACGGGGTCCGAAGCCGAGCCAGCAAAGGAGAAGTAGATGGAGCAGCCCTCGGGGTAAGCATGGGAGAAGTGAGCCATGACGAAGGCGAAGGGGGCAATGGCCTTGCGCACCCCCTCGTAGAGGTCCATGAGCCGATTCCAGGTGGAAGCCACCTCCATGGTGTCCACGAAGGCGCCGCTCGTAAACAGCTTCGACTGCTTGTAGCTCACCGCATAGCGGCGCCTGAGCCAGTGCCACCCCGGCTCCTCCCCGAGGTCCCTTGCCCCGGAGCGCATGAGCTCCTCGTGGCCGAGACGGGCCTGGGCATCCACCATGCGCCTGTCCCCCTCCCAGCCGATCACGCACAGGCAGCCGTCCGCAGAGACCATGGGCGCCAGCTCGTCGACCACACGGTTGGCGATCTCCGGGCGGGAGAGGGCCACCTGCATGGCACGACGCTTGAGCCAGGGAAGCGCGCCTCTCCCCTTCACCTGACCTGTGATCCGCTCCAGGAGCGAGTCCGCCTCGGAGCCCTTCTCCGCGCCCGACCGCGCCAGCACGCTGTCGAACTCGTCATACAGCCGCACCACCGCCGGCCGGAGCCCCGCCTGCATGAGCCGGCGGATGGCCTCGCAGCCGGCAGAGACACGTTCGAATCCGTAGCCGTGCATGACCCGGTGCTCCGGGGCGGGGTGCACCTTCAGGGTCCCCTCCGTGATGAAGCCGAGGGCCCCCTCGCTCCCCACGAAGAGCTGGGTCCAGTCCGGCCCCAGGCCGCCGCCCATGTCCCGCCCGGTCTCGATGACCTCACCGGTGCCGGCCACCACCTCCATGGAGACCACCATGTCCTCTATCTTCCCGTACATTGAAGAGCACTGCCCCGCCGAGCGCGTGGCCAGGTAGCCTCCAAGGGTGGAGCACATCAGAGACGAGGGGAAATGCCCAAGGGTCAACCCCTCCTCGTTGAGGCGGTCCTCCAGGTGCCATCCCAAGATCCCCGCCTGGGCTCGAACCAGGTTGTTTTGGGGCTCGATGCGCACCACCGAGTCCATGAGCTTGAGATCAACGATCACCTTTCCTGCGCCAGCGGTGGTTCCCCCGCAGACCCCGGAGCCAGCGCCAAAGGGCACCAGGGCCGTGCCCCGCTCCCGGGCCCAGGCAACCAGCCGCACCAGCTCCGACCTGTCGGTGGGCCAGACCACGCAGAGGGGAGGCTCTGGAGCAAAGCGCCCGGCCAGCTTCTCGAGCTGCCCGCCCGGCCAGAGGTCCCGGGCGTAGGCTATCCGGTCCGCAACGTGCACCGACACCCGGAGGGTGGGCAGCGCCTCCCGGAGGCTGGCCAGGCGACTGTCTGGGCTGGTGGAGGGTCCGGTCATCTCGAGGGTTCGAAAGGTAGCTTTCATAACGCACGGTGTCAAGGAGCCCAGGATCTCCCAATGGCGCGCGGCAACGGATCCGTGTATAAACAGCTCTTCGACAGAAGCACTGAGCTTATCGTCGTGCACAGGACGCTGAGCCCGGCTGCTATGTTCACCCTGCCGAGACCTGTGAGACCGGAGGACCGAGATGGCGACAAAGAAGATGTTTCTGGGCGAGGAGTTTCTGCCTACCCGGTGGTACAACCTGAACGCGGACTTCCCCACCCCCATGCCACCACCCCTGCACCCGGGCACGGGTCAGCCCCCCGGTCCGGAGGACTTTGCGCCCATCTTCCCCATGAACCTCGTGGAGCAGGAGATGACCCCCGACCGCTGGGTGGACATCCCCGAGGAGGTGCTCGACATCTACCGCATCTGGCGCCCCACGCCCCTGTACCGCGCCGACCGGCTGGAGCGGGCGCTCGGAGCGCCGGTGAAGATCTTCTTCAAAAACGAAGGGGTCTCACCGGCGGGGTCGCACAAGCCCAACACCGCCGTCGCCCAGGCCTACTACAACAAGGCCTTTGGAGTTAAGCGCCTGGTCACCGAGACCGGCGCCGGCCAGTGGGGCTCGGCCCTCTCCTTCGCGTGCCAGCTCTTCGAGCTGGAGTGCAAGGTCTTCATGGTGCGGGTGAGCTTCGAGCAGAAGCCCTACCGGCGCAGCATGATGGCCACCTGGGGGGCGAGCTGCATGCCCAGCCCCACCGACACCACCGAGGCGGGGCGCAAGATCCTGGCCGCCGACCCCGACTCGCCAGGGAGCCTCGGAATCGCCATCTCGGAGGCGGTGGAGGAGGCGGTTGCGCGGGACGACGCCCGCTACTCGCTGGGGTCGGTGCTCAACCACGTGATGCTGCATCAGACCGTCATCGGGCTGGAGGCCAAAAAGCAGATGGAGGCCCTCGGCGAGACCCCGGACGTGGTTGTCGGCTGCGCCGGCGGCGGGTCCAACTTCGCCGGCCTGGCCTTCCCCTTTGTCGCCGACAAGGTCGCCGGTCAGCAGATTCAGGTCATCGCAGCGGAGCCGGCCTCCTGCCCAACCCTGACCCGGGGGCCCTATGCCTATGACTTCGGCGACACCAACCAGACGACCCCCCTCTTGCCCATGTACACCCTCGGGCACGACTTCGTCCCAGCACCCATCCACGCGGGCGGCCTGCGCTACCACGGCATGTCCCCCATGGTGAGCCACAGCGTCAAGACCGGGCTGGTGGAGGCCCAGTCCTACGACCAGATCCGGGCCTTCGAGGCGGGCGTGCTCTTCGCCCGCACCGAGGGCTTCATCTCCGCGCCGGAGACCTGCCACGCCATCGCCGCCGTGGTGCAGGTGGCCAGGCAGGCCAAGGAGGAGGGCAAGGAGCGCACGATCCTGTTCAACTGGTCGGGCCACGGCCTCGTGGACATGGCCGCCTACGACGCCTACCTTTCGGGCAAGCTGGCCCCCTACCAGCTCCCAGAGGAGGAGATCCAGCGCGCCCTGGCGGCCATTGAGAGCCTGCCGAAGCTCGGCTGACCTCTCGGGTCCGAGCTGCGCCAGGAGGCCGATCCACCCATGCCCCACCGAGCCTTCGATGACCTGGAGGTCCGCTGCCCCATGCTGGGGGGCGAGGTCACCTTCCGCTACTGCCGGCGCCTGGACCAGGGGCTCCCGTGTCGGCGGGCGCTCGTCTGCTTTGCCCACGCCTTCCCGGTGGAGACCTACTTCCGCCACCTGCTGCACGCCACCACCTTCGAGCGCTGCTTCGCCCCCCCTGAGCAGGGACGCTACGAGCACCTGCTGGAGACCTTCTCCAAGGCCCGCAACAAGTAGCCCCGCAGGCCCTGTGGGCACCTGAGGGCGCACGTGCGCCGGAGCCGAGGCCAGCCAGGCACCGCGCCTGCACCCGGTGCCGATTGTGCCTTGAGGCCCATTGTGGCTTTGGTTACATTGCAGACACCCGAGGTCCCAAGGCGACGCCGGGATCCTGAGAGGAGAGGTATGGACATTGCTGCGAGCGAACGCGGTCAGTGGGGGTCGCGAGTCGGTTTTGTCATGGCTGCGGCCGGGAGCGCCATCGGCCTGGGGAACATCTGGCGATTCCCCTACGTGACGGGACAAAACGGCGGCGGCGCCTTTGTGCTGCTGTACATCCTGTGCACCGTGCTCATCGGGCTGGCGGTGATGTGGGCCGAGCTGGCCATCGGGAGAGCCACCCAGCGCAGCCCCGTCGGTGCCTTCAAGGCCCTGGCACCCGGGTCCATCTGGAAGATGGTGGGCTACATGGGCATCCTCACGGGCGTGGGGATCCTGAGCTACTACGGCGTCGTCGCCGGCTGGACGGTGGGGTACCTTATCTTCAGCGCCAACGGCAGCCTGGAGACGGTGATCCCGACGGTCCACATGACCGATCCGGCCCTCCACCTGGAGTCGAGCCACCCCGACAGGTTCTTCGGCGCCTTCGTGGCCAACTGGAGGCTACAGGTGCTCTTTCTCGTGGCGTTCATGGGCATCACCATGGTCGTTGTGCTCGGGGGGGTGCGCAAGGGGATCGAGCGGCTCACCAAGATCCTCATGCCCCTGCTCCTCCTGATGCTCATTGGCCTCATCGTGAGCGGCCTGATGCAGCCCAAGGCCGCCAGCGGCCTGAGGTTCTACCTCTGGCCCGACCTGGGCAAGGTCACGGGGATGACCTTTGTCTACGCCCTGGGGCAGGCATTCTTCTCCCTCTCCCTGGGGATGGGCGCCATGCTCACCTACGGCTCCTACATGCGCAAGGAAGACAACCTGGCCACCTCCGGGATGTACGTGGTCCTCTTCGACACGGTGATCGCGCTCATGGCCGGCCTGATGATCTTCCCCATCCTGGGGGGCGCGCCCAAGTCCGCCGGGCCCGGGCTGGTGTTCGTGGCCCTCACCCACCAGTTCCAGGCCATGCCCGCGGGCACGGTGGTGGCGGTGATCTTCTTCGCCCTGCTGGCCATCGCGGCGCTCACCTCCACCGTGTCCCTGCTGGAGGTGGTGACATCCTTCATGGTGGACGAGTGGGGCCTGAGCCGCCGGGGGGCGGTGCTCACCGCGGGCTCGGCCATCGCCCTGCTGGGGATCCCCTCGGCCCTCTCGCTCGGGGGCGTGGAGTCCCTCACGCACATCTACACTCTGGGCGGCAAGGGGCAGGGCTTTTTGGACCTCATGAACTTCACCTTCGGCAACGTCCTGCTGGCCGCTGGCGCCCTGGGCACCTGCCTGTTCGTGGTGCTCAGGTGGGGCCTGCGCGAGGCCGTGGCCGAGGTGGCCGCTGGCGCGCCCTGGTTCGAGAGGCTCCGTAAGCCATGGGGCTTCGCCCTGGCGGTGCTGTGCCCCATGGCGGTGCTGGGGCTGCTTCTTTACATGCTCATCACCGGCAAGGCGCTGGGCTGACCGTGAGGGCGCTGGTCACAGGGGCCAACGGCTTCATGGGCGCGCACCTGGTGGCCGAGCTGCTGCGCCGGGGTCACAGGGTGCGCGGGCTGGTGCTGCCAGGCACGCCCACCGAGAGCCTCCACGGCCTGGATGTGGAGCTGCTCCCCGGAGACGTGCGCTCCCGCCGGATCATGCGCGCCGCCTGCGCGGGTCAGGATGTGGTCTTCCACCTGGCGGCGATCCCCAGCGACTGGGCCCCTCCCCGGCTCATCCACTCGGTGAACCTGGGAGGCACCAGGAGCACCATCGCCGGCGCCCTCGCCGGAGGCTGCCGCCGGCTGGTGCTCATGAGCTCGCTGGCGGTGCACCGCTCCACCGGCCACCTGGACGCCACAGAGGACACCCCCAGGGACCGCAGGGAGCTCCCCTACGCCCTCTCAAAGATACGATGCGAGGACCTGGTGCTGGACCCGCGCCTCACTGGCCGCCTGGAAGGCGTCGTGATCCGGCCCGGCCTGGTCCCCTTCGGCCCTGGAGATCTCCTCACCTCCCTGGGCCTGGCCAGGGCGCTGGCCAGGGGCAAGCTCCCGCTCATCGCCGGTGGACGCACGGTCATCTGCACGTCGTACATTGAGAACCTCGTTCCCGGGGTTGCCCTCGCCGGAGAGCTGGATGGGGCGGCCGGGGAGACCCTCGTCCTCACCGACGACGGACACCCCACCTGGGCGGATCTCCTGGGCGCCTTCGCCCGTGCCCTGGGAGCGCCCTCACCGCGTCTCTCCCTGCCCTGGCCTGCCGCCTGGACGGCTGCCCTGGCGGTGGAGGGGATCTGGACCCTCCTGGGCATCTCGGCGCTGCCCCCCCTCACGCGCTACCGGGTGGGCCTGTGGCGCCACAGCTTCCACTTCACCAACGCCCGAGCCAGGCGGGTTCTGGGCTACGAGCCCAGGACGAGCCTCGAGGAGGGGGCCAGGCGAACCATGGAGTGGGCCCGCAGCCGGCTGCAGAGGTAGGACCTGGTGGGCACAATGCGAACCTGGCTCTCCTGGAGCAGCGGAAAGGACAGCGCCTGGGCGCTGCACATCCTGAGATCTCACCCGGATGTGGAGGTTGTGGGCCTGCTCACGACGGTCAACGAGCGCTTTGGAAGGGTCGCCATGCACGCTGTGCGACGCAGCATCCTGGAGGCACAGGCAGGTGCCGTCGGGCTGCCGCTGCACATGGTGGATCTCCCCTTCCCGTGCTCGAGCTCCGACTACGACCTCCGCATGGCCGAGGCCGTCGGCGTCGCCCTGGAGCAAGGGGTGGAGGCCATCGCCTTCGGAGACCTCTTCTTGGAGGATGTTCGCAAGTACCTGGAGCAGCGGCTAGAGGGCACCGGCCTGCGCCCCCTCTTCCCGCTGTGGGGCACCCCCACCGCCGAGCTGGCCCGCGAGATGATCGACGCCGGCCTGCGCGCCACCGTGACCTGCGTGGATCCCAGGCGCATGAGCCCCTCCTTCGCGGGCCTCCCTTTTGACCACCAGCTCCTGGCGGACCTGCCCAGGGACGTGGACCCGTGCGGCGAGAACGGCGAGTTTCATACCCTGGTGACCGCTGGCCCCATGCTCCGCGTTCCCCTGGAGACCATCCCCGGCGAGGTGGTCACCCGCGACGGCTTCGTCTTCGCCGATCTGCGCCCGGACAGCGCCCCTCGACAGGCCCCATGACCCGGTCGTTTTGTGTCCGGGAGCCTGCTCACACCCCATCCTGCTCCCAGGTGTTGTATCATGTGCCGGTCGGTCGCGGGCCCTCCGGCGGTCTCCCCGGGGGCCGTTTTCCCGGATCCAGAGGTGATCCTCTGTGGCTGTCCGGCTTGTTGGAGAATCCAAATGACTCGCACGATCACTGATCTAGGAGCCGCCGGAAGGGCCCGATTCAAAGCCGCTCCGCTTGTTGCGGCCACCTGTGTCCTGTCCATGGCGAGCGGTTGCCCCGCCGGGGACTCGCACCTGGACCAGCTTCAGCAGGAGGCGGTGGTCTGCCCGGTGGGGCCCCAGGTGCCGGGCATCGACGTCTCCTACTGGCAACCCAACATCGACTGGAACGCCGTGGCCGCCGACGGCATCGTGTTCGCCTTCATAAGGGTGTCGGACGGCGATCCCGCCACCGGGGGCACCTACGACACCGACTTTCAGGCCAACTGGGCGGGCGCCCAGGCGGCGGGCATCATTCGAGGGGTCTACCAGTTCTTCCGCCCCAGCGACGATCCCGTGGCCCAGGCGGACCTGGTCATCAGCGAGATAGGCGGCGCCATGACACCTGGAGACCTTCCTCCCGTCATCGACGTGGAGGCGACGGACGGCCGATCTCCGGCGCAGGTCGCCGCGGCCATCGGGGAGTGGATAGACCGCATCGAGATCCAGCTCGGGGTCACCCCCATCATCTACACGGGCAAGTACTTTTGGGAGGACAACGTGGGCTCCGACGCCTTCTCCGGCTACCCCCTGTGGCACGCCGCCTATCCTGGCAACTGGACCCCTTCCTCCTGCCCCAACATCGCCAACCAGTGGAGCGACTGGGCTTTTTGGCAGTACTCTTCCAGCGGCCACGTGGACGGCATCGGCGGGCCGAGCACCAACGTGGACGTGAACATCTTCAATGGAGACATGGCGGCCCTGGCGGCCCTGACCTTCGGCGATCCGGTCTGCGGGGACGGCTTCTGCGTGGGCACCGAGGACCACCAGAGCTGCCCCCAGGACTGCCCCATCTGCGAGCCCATCCCGCCCATGGGCAGAATCGTGGACGACCGGGATCTCTGCTTCGAGAAGCTGGGTACGCCGGCCTGGTGGCACCCGGAGGCCGACGGCTTCGACTCCACCCTGTACTGGACCTTCTGCGTGGACACTGAGGCCGACACGGTGGGTCTGTGGCACTTGACCTTCGACGAGGCGGGGCTCTACCGCCTGGAGGCCTACACCGACGGCGACTGGGCAGAGTCCCGACACGCCACCTACCAGGTCCAGCACGGCACCGAGCTCACCGCGGCCGAGGTGGACCAGAGCCAGACCGACGGATGGACGCTGGTGGGGGACTTCGACTTTGCCGAGGGCGACCAGCAGTGGGTGCGGCTGGAGGATCTCACCGGCGAGCCCTATGCGGACCGGGTGGTGATCGTCTTCGACGCCCTGCGCCTGACCCGACTGGACCCCGAGCCCGACGGCGGCCTGGCCGAGCCCGACGGAGGTGGCGACGGAGGCGACGACGGAGGTCCCCCGCTGGCCGGCGACGCTGGTGACGCCACGGACCTCCTCCAGGCGGACGCCGGGTGCGCCTGCAGCTCCAGTGGGGCCAGCCTCCCGAGCTCCGGTCTGGCTCTGGTCACCCTGTGGCTGCTGAGCCTCGCCATCAGGCGGCGGTCCCCGGGCACGTGACATCGAGCCGGCAACAGGTGTCCACATCGGACACCCTCTACGAGCCCGGCAGGTCGGTGGACCACTACAGGGTGCTCCGACTCATCGGACGCGGCGGCATGGGCGAGGTCTACCTGGCCCGAGACGTGCGGCTGGGCCGCAAGGTGGCGCTGAAGGTGGTGCGTCCCGACGCCATGACCTCTCCCGACGCCCGGGACCGCTTCCTGTTCGAGGCGCGCACCACAGCTCGCTTCAACCACCCGCACATTGTGACCATCTACGACGTGGGCGAGCACCATGGCCGGCCCTACGTGGCCCTGGAGCACCTGGAGGGCCAGTCCCTTCGCGAGCGGCTCCAGGCGGAGCAGCCGGGCGCGGGGGAGGCCCTCAGGATCGGATTGGCCATTGCGGAGGCCCTGGCAGAGGCCCACGCCCACAAGATCGTGCACCGGGATCTGAAGCCCTCGAACGTGCTGCTGGGGGAGGACGGCCGGCCGCGTGTGCTCGACTTCGGTCTGGCGCGAGCCCTGGCCTCTCCAGGGATCGAGGGTGACGCGGAGGCAGCATCTGGCGCGAGCCAGGACGAGTCTGCGGAGCTTTCAGACAGCTTCGAGAGCGACGGCGTCGGGCTGAGGGGCACGCCGGCGTACATGGCCCCCGAGCAGTGGAGGAACGAGGAGATCACCCCCGCCGCTGACATCTGGGCTCTGGGAGTGATCCTCTGCCAGCTTGTCTACGGCGCCTACCCCTTTCGGGCCGCAGGCCCCATGGCCCTCCGCGCCCAGGTGCTCACACCGGAGGCGGTGGCTCTGCCAGAGACCGAGACGGAGGTGGCCGCCCCCCTCGAAGGGCTGATACGAGAGTGCATGGCCAAGGTCCCCGGGGACCGCCCAGACGCCCAGCGCGTGGCCGACAGGCTTGCGGCGATGCTGCGCGGCGAGCGGCGTCCCCGCTCCCGCCGGGAGAACCCCTATCGCGGCCTGCTTCCCTTTGACGAGCGTCACGGGGACATGTTCTTTGGTCGAGACGACGAGATCGCCGCCTTCGTGGAGCGGCTCCGCTCGGAGCCGGTGCTGCCCGTGGTGGGCCCCTCCGGCGCCGGCAAGAGCTCCTTCATCCAGGCGGGCGTGGTTCCCCGACTCCGTGAGCAGGGCCGGTGGCTGCTGCTCAAGCTCCGACCGGGCTCTCAGCCCATCCGAAACCTGGCGCAGCGATTCATCCGCGGGGACACGACGGTGCGCCTGACCCCGTCGCGCCCTGCACCAGGCTCCTCCCATGGGCAGGACCGCCCGCCCCAAGGCAGATGCACCAACAGCGGCGAGACCCTCGGCGGCGCCTCTGCGGGGGGCCCAGACAGCATGCCCGGGCCGATCCAGGCCACCCCTCCGGAGCTTCTGGTAACCGCTCCCGCCGGGTCCGGGGAGGCAGGCCCACCCCCTCCCGACCTGGCGCTGGACGAGACCGTGGCGGCCCCGGCCGCCCCG
>JAJRWW010000703.1 GCA_024276595.1 Myxococcota bacterium | reverse complement strand
ATCGGCTTTCGCTTCCAGGGAAGCTGGTGATGCCCCTGCGTGCCGGCTTTGGCGTGGAGACATCCCCTGTGCCAGACCAGCCCGGCCGCACGAACATGCTCGATGGCCACAAGCTCATCTTCAGCCTTGGCGGGGGCCTGGACCTGGGGCGGCTGCTGGGCCGGCGAGTGTGGGTGGACATGCACCTGAGGCTGCATCTGCTGGTGCCCAGGATCTTCCGCAAGAGGCTCTCGGTCCCGGCTCAGGAGTGCCCGGCCTCTGCCCCTCCATTGGGCCCAGACCAGGCGCTCTCCGACGAGGTGCCCTGCGACCGCACCGACGACTCCACACTCGGGCTGCAGATAAGCAATCCCGGGTACCCCAACCTGAAGGCCAGTGGCTTCGTGATCTCAGGCGGCTTTACCCTGGGGGTGGAGCTGTGAGGGGGGAGCTTTCCAGGAGGCTGCTGCCTTGGGCAACCCTTTGTCTGGTGGCCCTTGGCGTTGCTCCTGTGGCCAGGGCGGACGTGTCGGACCTCATGGGCATGGACGCTCGCACTCGCGGCATGGGCATGGCAACGATCACCCTCTGCGAGGACTACACCGCCCCTGTGTGCAACCCGGCAGCGGGAGCCATGGCGGAGCGGATCAGCGTGGGTCTGGGATACAGCTTCAGTGCCGCCCACCTGGTTCTCAATGGAGCCGTGAGCGAGGTGCTGGACATCCGCGGCGTGCCAGTGGGCTTCAACGCCCCCATGGCCCTGGGCCGGAAGGTGCGCGCCGCCGTGTCGCTCATGGCCTACCTGCCGGATCAGTTCCTGGCTCGGGTGCAGCTCGTGCCGGCCTACGAGCCGCGCTTCGTGCTCCTGGACAACCGCCCGCACCGGGTGGTGGTGAGCATGGCCCTGTCTTTGGCGCCACGCAAGTGGATCTCCCTGGGGCTGGGCGCCACCCTGCTCGCCAACGCATCGGGCAACGGCATCAACTTCAATGTGGGAGTCACTGGCGGCAAGAAGGTGGGGGAGACATCCATCGACCTGGTGCTCCCCATCAAGCTCGCGCCCCTGGCGGGGCTGCTGCTCAAGCCGTTGCCCTGGCTGCGCTTCGGGGTGTACTACAGGGGCGCCATCGACCTCGGGGTCGCCCTGGACATCGTGGCCAACGTGGACGTGGCTGGGATCGTGACCGGCGACGCCATCATCACCTTGAGGGCGGTGAACTACTACACGCCTCACCGGGTGGAGGTGGGTGTCTCTGTGGATCCCCACCCCGACCTGACCGTCGCCGCCGGGGTGGCATACGAGATGTGGTCCCTGTACTCCGGGGGGGTGCCGGATGTGCGTATCCTGGTCGATCTCGGCCTGAACCCCCCCATGGTCCAGGCATTCTGGCCTCCGGACAACTTCCGGGATGTCATCTCGCCCCGGCTTGGTCTGGAGTATCACAGGGACATGGGGCGCAAGAGGTACCGCCTGAGCGCTCGGGCAGGGTACGTGTACGCACCCACGCCGGTGCCGGCCCAGATAGGTCTGCCATCCCTGGTGGACAACAACCGGCACGTTCTGGCCGCCGGTCTGGGCTTCCGCGTGGCCAGGGTGGCGGGCTTTTATCCCTATCCCATATCCGTGGACCTGGGGTTTCAGTACCACGTCCTGGCCTCTCGGCGCACGGTGCGGAACCTGCTTTCCGACCCGATGCAGGGCGGGCTGCGCTCCTCGGGGTCGTTGATCTCCCTGGCTCTTTCGGTAAAGCTGGAGTACTGAGATGAGTGCTTTGGGGGCCAAGCTCATGTGTTGGAGGTCGGCGCTTCTGCCGGTGGTGCTCCTTGCCGGCTGCACCTTCGCGGACGAGCCCCTTTGGAGCGGCAGCAGGCTGGTGAGCGGGGTCTCTCCCTACAAGGACATTGGCGGCGTGGAGATCTGCGTGGCGGATCACCGGCTGGGCACTCCCGACACGGACCTGGCGGGCTTTTGCGTGCCCCGCAGCGCACCTCCCAGGGCCACCTGCGCCACGGACTCGGACTGCCGCAGCCGCGAGTCATGTGTCTGCGGCTACTGCACGGTCAAGTACTGCACTCGAAACGACGAGTGCGGCGAAGGGCGCATGTGCGACTTCACCCTGAGCCGCTGTGTCTCCACCTGCTACACGGAGTGCGACTGCCAGGGTCCCAACGCGCGCTGCGACATCGGCATGTGCCAGCAGCTCTGCATCGTCAACGCCGAGTGCCAGAGCGGAGAGATCTGCTCCCTCAGCCGCGCCCGGTGCATCTCCGTCCCTTGCTCCTCGGACGCCGACTGCTTCTCGGACGAGGAGTGCATCATCCAGCGGGAGCCGCGGACCTTGACCGAGCCCACCCTGGCGCCCAACCTGGACGGACAGAACATGGTGGTCTTCTTCGACATGATCCACAACGGTCCCTACGAGCGCCCCAGGCACATGATCTTCCGTGCCGTCACCGCCGACGGTCAGCGTTGGACGGTGGAGCCCGCCGCGCCCATCTTGGAGCCGCCCATCTTGGGGGACTACCGTGCGCCCACGGTCATGCAGGGTAGCGGTGGCTTTGTGATGTACGTCGAGATCGGTGACGCCTCCGCCATTCTTCGGGCCACCAGCCCTGACGGACGGGCCTGGACCTTCGACCCTCCAGACCCGGTGCTCATCCCGGAGGCGAGCTGGGAGCAGGGTCGAGTGGGCTCTCCTTCGGTGGTGCTGGGCGCAGACGGCCTGCCGCGGCTGTACTACGAGGTGGGAGACGGAGCTGGCGTGGGCCTGGCGGTGGCATCCGATCCCGAGGGGCGCAGCTTCCCCTCCGGTGCTGGCCGCCACCTGGTGCTCACTCCCCCACAGGTCACAACCGACCTGCTGTGGCGGAACGTCACCAGGGTTCGTGCACCCACCGCTCTTTTGGGACACGACTTCGAGGGCGAGCCTTTCTACCGGCTCTTTTTCAGCGCAAGGGGGTACGAGTCTCCTGAGGCCACCAGCTTTGGCAGCGTGGGGCAGATCCCCTCCAACTACTCCATCGGCTACGCCGCCTCCCGCGATGGAGTCTCCTTCGAGGTGTACCCCTTCAACCCCGTGCTGGACCGGATCTACCCCAACACCTTTGTAAACCACGGCTCCGAGCTGACCCCGGCCGTGGTGGACCTTGGGGATCGGTACCTGCTGTTTTACTCGGCGGCGGATCGCAACCTGGGGGACTGGGAGAACCTGCGCGTGGCAGTCAACCCGCCGCCCCTGTAGCTCATGGCGCAGTCGTTTGCGAGCAAGCCCATCCACGCCATGGGCACCGAGGAGCTCCTCGGTCGGCTGGAGGTGGATCCTGAAATGGGCCTCTCGGCGGCCGAGGCTTCGCAACGGCTCGGGAGCCATGGCCCCAATCGCCTTCCCACCCCGCCACCTCGCTCGCTGCTGAGCCAGCTCTATGGGCAGCTGGCCGACATCACCGTGATCGCCCTCCTGGCAGCGGCCTTCATTGCACTGGGAGCGGCGCTCATTCAAGGCGGCGGCCTGGCGCGGTACGGCGACACCGGAGCCATCATGGGCATCGTCGTGCTCAACGCCATTTTAGGGATCTTGCAGCAGCGGCGCGCGGACAGGGCGCTGTTGGCCATCAAGGATCTCACTGCCCCTTCTGCCACGGTGATTCGTGACGGACGAGAGCAGCGGATCCCTGCCACCGCGGTGGTGGTGGGCGACCTGCTCCTGGTGGCCGCCGGGGACAGGGTGGCAGCAGACGCGCGAGTGCTACGCTCTAAGAACCTGCTCACCGGGGAGGAGATGCTCACAGGCGATCCGGACCACGTGGAGAAGCACTCCAGGGCCCTTCGGGCGGCAGACGTTCCCCTCTCGGAGCGCGAGAACATGCTCCACGCTGGAACGGTTGTGGAGGCCGGAGAGGGTGTGGCTGTCGTCGTGTCCACCGGAGCGCGCACAGAGATGGGGAGGGTGGCGGCCAAGGTGCGGGAGGCCGAGGCGGCCAGGACCCCCCTGGAGCGCGACCTCGGCCGCTTCGGCGTGGCGGTGGTGATTGGTTGCGTGGTGATCTCGGCGGCGGTGTTTGTGATCGGCGCCCTGGGGGGGAGGCACCCGCTGCACGAGATGTTTCTCATCGCCGTGTGTCTCGCAGTGGCCGCCATCCCGGAGGGGCTGCCCGCCGTGTCCACCATCGTGCTCGCCCTGGGCACCCACTCCATGGCCCGGCGCGGCGCGCTCGTTCGACGTCTGAGCGCGGTGGAGACTTTGGGTTGTGCGCAGGTCATCTGCACCGACAAGACCGGGACCCTCACTCGGAGCCAGATGCGGCTACAGCGCCTGGCGCTGCAAGGGGAGACCTGGTACGCCGACAGGGAGCAACCCCTGCCCGAGGCTCTCCGCTCCGCGGTTGACGTGTTGGCGGGGGCGAGGGGCAAGGCCCCCACGGACCAGGCGCTGTGGCGAGCGGGGAGGGAGCTGGGCTCGGCGCTGGTGGATGCCGAGCTGGCTGATGAGGTGGCCTTTTCGCCCGAGCGTCGCACCTCCAGCTCTGTTTTCGTCCGCAATGAGCAGTTCCTCGTCTGCACCAGGGGAGGCTTCGAGAGGGTGCTCGATATCTGCGATCTCATCCTGGACGATGGCCAGGAGCGCCCGCTCACCGATGAAGATCGCAACCGCATCTCCGACCGGGCAGAGGCCTGGGCGGCGGACTCCCTCAGGGTCATCGGGCTGGCGCGTCGCAAGCTCGACAAGAGGCCGGAGGGGAGCTGGGAGTCGGAGCTGGTCTTCGTGGGTCTGGCCGGCCTGGCCGATCCCCTCCGTGGGGAGATCAAGCTCGCCGTGCAGCGCTCCCTTCAGGCCGGGATCCGCCTGATCATGGTGACCGGCGATCACCTCTCCACCGCCCGGGCAGTGGCCGTGGAGTCGGGGATCCTGACCCCTGGCGCAGAGGTGATCTCCGGGGGCGAGCTGTCGCGCCTGTCTGACAGAGAGCTGGATGACCGGCTGGAGCGCATCCTGGTGGTGGGCCGAGCCACCTCCGCGCACAAGCAGCGCATAGTGGAGAGCCTCAGCCGGCGCGGGGAGGTCTCCTGTGTGACCGGGAGCGGCCTCATGGACGCTCCGGTGCTCAGGAGGGCGGACGTGGGGGTTGCCATGGGGCGCCGTGGAACGGACGTGGCCAGGGAGGCGGCGGACATGGTGCTCGCCGACGACAGCTTCGCCACCATCGTGGTCGCCATCTCCGAAGGGCGGGCCATCTACGCCAACATCCGCAGGTTCATAACCTTCCTGTTTGCCTCCAACGTGGGGCTCGTGTTTGCGGTGGCCGCTGCCTCTGTCTTTGGGTGGATGCAGCCTCTCGCTCCCATTCAGATCTTGTGGATCAACCTGATTACAAATGGGCTGCCTGCGTTGGCGCTGGGGTTGGAGCCATCCTTGGAGGACCACATGACCGTTCAGCCCAGGCGCCCGGAGGAGCCCATTCTCAGGTCGGGAGACGCCTTTCGGATCTGCATCGTCGGAGCCCTCATGGCCGGGGGTGGGTTGTGGGCCTTCCACGAGGCCGCGCACCCGGCGGCCGCTCGCACGGCAGCATTCTCGGTGTTCGCGCTGGCTCCGCTTCTCTTTGCCTTCTCCGCGCGCAGCGAGGAGATGCCCCTGTGGCGCCTGAGGCCGCTGTCGAACAAGCTCCTGGTTGGCGCGGTTCTGATCGGGGTGGGGCTCCAGGCCATCGCGCTGCTCTTGCCGGCGACCCGGGTCGTTTTTCGCACCGCTCCCATGTCCCTGGGGGACTGGGGTCGGGTCTTTCTGGCGTCGGTGATTCCTTTTGTGCTCATGGAGGTCTGGAAGATCGTGGCCGGCCGAGGGGTCAACTGGCGGTGAGTCGCTGTCGGGCCCCTGCCAGCTCCCGGACAGCTCGGGGATCCGCGGCCTGGGTCGAGCCAAGGTCTCAGCTTTCTGAGCCTGGGAGGGTCCAACTGTCCTAGATCACGCATGTGGGCGCTGGTACGGGCGTTGCATACGAACAGGGCAATACTTACTAATTGCATGGAGATCCGGACAATGGCGACCCGACCCATCAAGAGAGCCACCTCTCGACCAGAGCAGAGCTACCCCTCCCTCAAGCAGCATGTGGCCAACCGGCGGCGCTTCCTGGCGGTGGCGGGTGCCTCCGTGGCGGCCGGTGGGCTGTGGGCCGCCTGCACCCGCGGCCTGGGCAGCGCCGAAGGCATAGGCCCGGCTCCGGACGCCCAGGTGGGGCCGGACGCGGAGGTATTCCTTGCCGGCGACGTGGCCGAGCCGGAGTACTTCCTCCTGCGGATCCCGGTGAGCGGGGACATCTCCGCCTACCTTTCTGACGGCGGCTACTGTACCTTCTTCGTGGAGCTGGCCACCTACTCGGCCAGCACCTACGACACCCTCACCCAGAACATGGATGAGGCGGCGGATCGTTGCCGCGCGCTGCTGGTGGACTACACCTACGACGGGCTGAGCACCGCCGCCGGCGTTGCCGCCGCCGAGGACGATCTCCTGGGCGAGCTGGACGACCTGGTGGGAGAGATCGAGGGTCACAACCTCCCGACCGTGGAGCTGGTCACCTTGACCATCAGCTACCTGGAGCCGGTGGAGCAGCTAGACGGTGGCATTGGCGAGCCCCAGTATCCCTAGCGAGGCCGAGCCCCATAGGGAGGAGGTCTGGCGGTCTGATGGTGTGCGCCAGAGATTGAGGAGGCGCTCCTTGGGCTGGCCTCGCTAGGCTGACCGTAGAGGGGGGCTCTGCGGCCCCCCTCCCCCGCAGGCCACTACCCGTGGCCCGCGGGTCCCCCACCCCTCAGCTCGGCGACACCCGTCGCCGGCCGGAGCATGTGCACCGGCTTTGGCGAGGCCGAGCCCCATAGGGAGGAGGTCTGGCGGTCTGATGGAGTGCGCCAGAGATTGAGGAGGCGCTCCTTCCGTTGGCTTCGGTAACCCCTGAGACATCTTCCAGGGGTGTTGAAAGTAGCCTCAAGGAGGCGCTATGCTGTGCCCCGGAGGAGTCTCGATGCGTATACACACAAGAGCGATCGTTTCATTTGCCACCACCACGCTGCTGCTGCTTGGGCTCATCGGCGTGGCCTACGCCCAGTGGCCCCCGCCGGACGACGACCAGATAGATCTGAGCGATCCGAGCTACTGGCCCAACGACAGCTATGATGGGCGCTGGAACTACTGGAGCTGGATTCATCCGGATGCCCGGGAGGCGGTCGAGGCGTACAGCCCCTACGAGCTGGCGTTGGGCAGCGGTCTACACGCAGACCGCGCCTGGCAGAAGACCATCGGTCATCCTTCGGTTGTGCTGGCGGTGCTCGACAGCGGTATCAAGTGGAACACGAGGGATCTGGCGAACCAGTACTTCCTCAACTCTGGGGAGCTTCCCGCCCCGGACGCTGGTTGCTCTGGAGATGGCACCACCTTCGACGTGAACGGGGACGGCAAGTTCAACGTGCAGGACTACACCACCAACACGGGGCACCAGCAGCCCACCGACCCGTGCGACACGCGCCTGCTGGCCCACCCTGGGGGCTGGGATGTCAACTCCAACGGATTCCTGGACCCCCAGGACCTCATCGCCATCTTCTCCGATGGCGTCGACGACGACGACAACGGCTACATCGACGACATCTCGGGCTGGGACTTTTACAACGACGACAACGACCCTGCGGACGACACCGACTTCGGTCATGGAACTGGAGAGGCCGAGTGGTCCGCGGCCGAGGGGAACAATGGCATCAGCTCGCTGGGGGTCTGCCCCGGCTGCTCGGTCATGATGGTCCGCGTGGGCGAGTCCTTCGTGGTGGATGGCAACGACTTCGCCCTGGGGGCTGTGTTCGCGGTGGACAGCGGCGCAGCGGTGATCCAGGAGGCGCTCGGCGCCATCAACAACTCGAAGTTTGCCCGGGACGCCCTCGACTACGCCTGGCGCAACGACGTGGTGGCCATCACCAGCGCCGCCGACGAGGACAGCTACCACCACAACTTCCCCGGCACTGGCAACCACACGATCTACGTCCACGCCGTGCAGCACGACTCCAGCAACTGGAGGGACGCCAAGACCTATCTCAACTACTCCAACTGCACCAACTACGGGGCGCAGCTCGCCCTCTCCACCCCCGGCACGGCCTGCTCATCGGAGGCCACTGGCCGCACGGCCGGTGTCGCGGGGCTCATAATCTCCATGGCCCTGGAGGCGAACATCCCCTTCCCCGGGGGAGCCCCTCTGTCCACGGACAAGCTGGGCGCCAGGCGGCTTCGGTCAGACGAGATCCGGCAGATCCTCATCACCACCGTGGATGACATCTACGACCCCAACACGGCCAACGATCCGGAGCGGTACCCCACCAGGGTCGGCTGGGAGCAGCGCTTTGGCTATGGCAGGACGAACGCTGGCAACGCCGTCCGCCAGGTGGAGGCGGGGCGCATCCCGCCGGTGGTGGATCTTGTGAGGCCCTACTGGTTCGAGCCCATCTTTCCCAGCCGCACACCCAGCGTCGACATCGAGGGTGAGATCAGCTTCAGGGGCATCTACGACTCCGTGGACTACGTGATCGAGTGGGCTCCGGGCATCGAGCCCGATGACGGCGACTTCACTGTTCTGGCTTCAGAGGATGGGATCACCGAGGCGCGCACAGGCGTGCTCACCTCCTGGGACGTGTCCGACCTGGTGGTGGACAACCCGCCAGAGCCCTGGCCCGACAACGTGGTGAATCGTCACATGGTGACGCTCCGGGTCCGGGTCACCACCAACAGCACGGATCCCGACCTGGACGGCGTGTACGCCGAGCGGCGTCGCGCCTTTCACATCGTGAGCGACCCTGACATCCTCCCGGGGTTCCCCGTCTACCTGGACGCCTCTGGCGAGTCGTCCCCCAAGACGGCAGACCTGGACGGCGACGGGATCAGGGAGATCGTAATTGGAGACGCCAACGGTCTGACCCACGCCTTCCGGGCCGACGGGCAGGAGCTGCCCGGCTGGCCGGTGGAGGCAAACCTCTTGCCGCACCTAGACCCCGCCAACCCCGAGAATCACCTGGGATCGGCGGGCTACTCGGGGGGAGGTTTGGATCCCGAGATTCGCTCATCCATCGTCGCCACGCCAGCCATTGGGGACATGGACGGGAGCGGTGATCTCTCGGTGGTGGTGGCCACATTGGACGGCTTTGTCTACGCCTTCGACCCGTCTGGTGCGGTGGAGCCCGGGTTCCCGGTGGAGCTGGATCGCAGCCTCGCGGTGAACCCCTCGCGCAACCGCAACATCGACAGCGGGATCTTCGCATCCCCGGTGCTGGAGGACATGGACGGGGACGGCGACCTGGAGATAATCGTCGCTGCCTACGACGGGCACCTCTACATGTGGCACCACGACGGGACCATGGCCTCTGGGTTCCCGGTGAAGCTCTACGTGGATGGCCAGACCGAGTTCGCCCGCTCCCTCTCTTCGCCGGGCGTTGGGGACGTAAACGGAGATGGCTCCATCGACATCATCGTGGGAACCAATCAGGCGGAGAACGCCATGGCCTCGGTCTACGCGGTGCAGGCACTGGGCAACGACCACCCGGGCGGCCCCTTCCTGCCCTCCTTCCCCATCGGCGTGCTGACCATCGAGACCCTGCCGCTCATCGGAACCGGGGTCTACTCCAACCCTGCCCTGGCGGACATTGACGGGGATGGCGCCCTGGAGTTTGCCATCAACGGCAACGTGGGCCCCCCCACCATATACGACGGGGACGGCTTCGTGTTTCGCGCCATGGAGAACGGCAACCCGTCCGACCCCTACCGCGCCTACGGCCCTGGGTCGGACTCGGCAGACATGCCCTTGCAGCTCATCTTTACCAACCCGGTCTTTGCCGACTTCAACAACGACGGGCGGATGAATGTGCTGCAGGGGGCTGGTGGTCTCCTCATTGCCGCCGCCTTCGCGTCTGGGGGGACGCGCATCGAGTTCGATCACCTGCTGGGTGCATGGGACATTCAGTCCGGGCGCTTTCTGTACAACTTCCCCCGGCGCATCGATGACTGGCAGTTCTTCCAGTCGCCGGCCGTCGCGGACCTGGACAACGACGGCCTTCCGGAGGCCATCGCCGCCTCGGCGGGGAGCTGGGTGCACGCCTACAACCGCTACGGGGTGGAGCCGGAGGGTTGGCCCAAGTTCGTGGGTGGCTGGATCCTCGGGGCCCCGGCGGTGGGTGACATCGACGGTGATGGCAACCTGGACGTCATCGCCTCCAGCCGTAACGGCTGGCTCTTCGCCTGGTCCACCAGGGGCTCGGTGGACGGACGCATCGAGTGGGAGAGCTTCAAGCACGACAACCGCAACACCGGCAACTACCACACACCCCTGGAGCAGGGGACCCTCGAGGTGCCCTACAACGATGACCTGGACGGAGACCAGATCCCCAACGCCCTCGACGACGATGTGGACGGCGACGGCGTGCTGAACGCGGACGACGACGACGTGGATGGGGACCTGATCCCCAACGACTGGGACTACGACAGCGACGGGGACGGCGTACCAGATGACGACGACGCTTCTCCCCTCGGGGCCGAGGCCACCCCCGACGCCACCGGCGGCGGGGGCAAGGGCTGCGGCTGTGTGACCGGGGGCGGGTCGGGAGACGCCGGGTTGCCGGCGATCTTGCTCCTGTGGCTACTGGTCCTCGGGGTGATGCGTTTCCAGCGCAGGGAAGGGGAGCTCTAGCTGTCTGGGCCCGGGCTCTGGCCCGGTGGCTGGGCCGGAGTGGCCAGGGCTCGGAGCCGTTGTCAGCGCTATGGCGATGCCGAGCCAGAGGGTGAGAAAGCAGAGGGTCTGGATTCCCCAGCTCCTGGAGCTGTCGAACCAGCCGCTGGCCAGGCCAGTGCTGGCCGCCAGCAGGCCGATCCAGAGAGGCAGGCGCCAGCGTGGGGTGAGGCGGTCGTCCAGGCAGGCGGTGGCCACCACCGGCAGGATGAGCACCAGCCCGATGGTGTGGTGGTCCCACAGCAGGATGTTGAACAGCCAGCCCGCGAGCAGGAGCATGGAGCCGGCCAGGGGCCACAGGTGGGGCTGGTAGGCGGCGTCTCGGCGCTTGTAGAGGCTGCCAGCGGCGGCCAATGACACGGCCATCATGGTCCAGCGCAGCCCGTTCACCATGGCGTTGATCGTGGACTGGTGCAGCTTGACGGCCATGGGCTTGCGATGGGCGCCGCCAAAGATCCTGTCGAAGATGGCCACCAGGCTGCCGTTCTTTCGGTGGGAGACGTAACCCCCGCAGGACTGCAGCCCCTGGCTCCCCTTGGTCAATGTGGCAAAGAAGAGGTCCAGCCACTCCCTGTTCATTCGCCAGGCCCAGGCCGGGCCAGCCACCAGGGCCGGCACTGCCAGCACCCCCAGCAGCACCGTTGCCGTGAAGGCCCCAAGGGCCCTCCAGTCCCGACGCACCAGGAACCAGAGCACCAGCAGCACTGGCAGAACCTTGAGCGCCGTGGCCAGGCCCAGCAGCACTCCGGCCCAGACGGATCGCTTCCGGTGCCCACAGAGCACCGCCCCGGCCACCAGGGCGGTGACCGGGATGTTGACCTGTCCCCAGTAGACGTTCGAGTCCAGCAAGAGCAGGCTCAGCATGACCGCGCCAGAGGCCAGCAGGATGGGGCGTCGGGCCCCCAGCTCCGACGCCAGCCGTGCTGCAAGGTAGGCGGTCAGGGCCAGGCACAGGACAATGAAGGTGATCCAGATGTGGTAGGCGAGCCCCAGTTGCAGCTTGCCCAGGGGCGCCAGGAGGCTCGCCAGGAGGGGAGGGTAGGGGTACGGGAGGTTGCCCGGGAGGTACCCGCCTGGCTCGTGAAAGTGATACAGGCTTTGGCCAGCCAGCGCGGTTCGGGCCGCCGCGTGGTACATGGTGAAGTCCACTCGCGGGTACCACCGAAAGTGAGAGTAGACCAGGCCCACCGTGGAGAGCGTGCACAGCAGAACCAGACCCCCCGCCACCGCAGGGGCGACCTTCTCGAGGTAGGACGGGAGAACCGGATACCTTCTCTCCGGT
>JAJRWW010000702.1 GCA_024276595.1 Myxococcota bacterium | reverse complement strand
TGGGCAGCGGGCGTGGACCCAGACGAGCTCCGGGCAGAGCTCGCCTCGTTGCGGCGAAGCGATTTTTGGGATCCTGGCCTCGGCGCCGGGCTCCTGCGGGGCGATCTCTTTCGAGAGATGCTCCACGACCTGCTGCCCGTCGCCACCTTTGAGCAGTGTCGAGCTCCCGTGGCCATGTCCGTCTACGACCTTCTCAGCCGTAGAGCCAGGGTGCTCGACAGCGGCCCCCTGGCGCCAGCCATACACGCCTCCTGCGCGGTGCCCTTCATGTTCCACCCGGTGTGGCTCCGGGGGCGCCCTTTCGTGGACGGCGGCGTGGCGGATCGGCCCGGGGTTCTGGGGGTTCGCCCAGGGGAGCGGGTGCTGCTCCACCACCTGGCGTCGAGATCCCCGTGGAGGATCGAGCAGCCGCGTCCGCCACGCAGGGAGAACCAGGTCACCCTGGAGATAACCGGGCTCCCCAGGGTCAGCCCTTTCCGCCTGCACCGCGGACCAGAGGCCACTGAGCGTGCCCGCGCGGCCCTCCTCAGGGTCCTGGATCGTCCTCTCGCCGGCCCGCTGCTCTCCGCCTGATGGCCCGCTGCTCTCCGCCTGATGGCCCGCTGCTCTCTTCCTGATTCTCTCCAGCACCACGGAGCCCCGCTGCACCACGGAGCCCCCCTGCACCACGGAGCCGGGCTGCGCCACGGAGCCGGGCTGCACCACAAGGCTCGTCCCGGCCGGTCCCCGAGCAGGGCTGCTCGGGCTATCTCAGCACCCCGCCCAGACAGCGAGCAAACTCCTCGCAGCCCTCCTTGGCCAGGCAGGCGTTGATGCGTCCCGCGTCCGATCCGCGGCCTTTCTTCTTGTTGCAGTCGCTCAGGCACGCCCGCTGGCCCGCCTCCTGAATCTGCTCGAAGGCCCCGGTGGCCCTGAGCGCCTCCACTCGCTCCGGCCTCGTGCTCCCCGCCGCGACGATCACCTCAACCGGACAGGTCACGAAGGAGCGCTTGCAGAGCGCCTCGCAGCTCACGACCTGCGGCTCGCCCGATGCCCCGCGCGCCCTGCACCCAGCACCTGTCATCCAGCAGCCAGCCGCCCCAAGGAGCAGCAACGCCAGCAGAGCTCGGTTCATTGCTCGTCGCTCCATCTCTTCTCCCGCTGAACCAGGCAGCGGTTGCACCGGAGACAGTCCACGTCCTCCTGCCAGGTCACGCCGAGATCGCAGCGGGCCACGGCCCGGCGGCGGGTGAGCCTGATTGTGCGCAGCCTCTCCAGCAGCCGAAGCTTGTTGGAAAGCGCCAGGAAAGCACCCGCAGGACAGAGATACCTGCAGAAGGGGCGAAAGTAAACAAGCGCCCCGAGCCCGATGACCACCACCACCACCGCCGCATACCCGGGCATCCGGTCAGAGAAAGCCGTGGTCATGGGATCAACCGCCAGATAGGCGGAGTCGCCCGAGATCCAGAAGAGGCAGAGCACCAGGGCGGCCAGGGGAAACTTCAGGTACCGGGCGCGCAGCTCCAGCGCAGCGCTGACCGTGCTGGCGGTCCCCAGGCCTGCGCCGCTGTCCACCCCACGGGGGTGTGTCACCAACCACAGCAGCTCCTGGGCGGCACCGAAGGGGCAGCCCTGCCCGCACCAGATCTGCCCGAAGGCCAGCGAGATCAACAGGACCCCCAGCACCGCCACCGCCTTCTCACCGCCACCGGGGAGCACTCCGAGGCAGAGGCTGGCCAGGTCCACCAGCGTGAAGGGCACGTTGAGCCACACCCCCAGCACCAGCACCGAGGCCACGAGCCCCACCAGCCGAGCGCGCCAGCCCCCCCAAAGGTAGACCGGCACGAGCAACAGGAAAAAGAGCAGGACCACGTAGGCCCTGGGGCCGTCGAAGAGCCTGCCCAGCAGGGAGCGCTCAGGAGACGCACCCGACGGGGGGCTCATGCCCAGCAGGTCCCTGGCGGCCCGCTCCCGGGAGCGCTCGAGGATCTCCAGGATGGCCTCCGAAGTGACTGTGGCGCCGCTCAATGCGTCCACCCCCCGCGGACCGGTGAGAGGCTGGCTCATGCGGCGGCCCTCGAGAAGCTCCAGCCAGCCGCGGATGCCACGGATGTACGACGGAGTCTCGTTGTGCCCCCGGAGGATTACCTTCTCCAGGGTTCCCCTGGAGTCGAATCGGACCCAGAGATTGATGGGGCCGGCGTATCCTCGCACGTCCTGGGCCACGTGCCGGGTCTCGAAGCCCACTCCGATCAGCCTCCCCCTCCTGGTATTCAGAGGAGTGCTGGGCGGGACATGGGATCTGCTGTGGCTGCTCTCCTCTGCCTTGTCGGAGGCTTTTTTTTTTGCGACGGCTCCTGGGGCCCATAGTAAGGCCTGTGCGGGAAGGGCTCGCGCACGGTGGCTGGATCCTCTGCAGGGGGCCTGCAACGTACCAGGGCGCTGCAGGCCAGCACAGCGGCAACCAGCGCCCCCATGACCCAGGACGCCCGGATCCACGGGAAGGACCAGCGCCTGGGAGACACGGGGACCATGCGCCACCCCTTCAGGGCCAACAGCCAGTCCAGGCCCAGCAGGAGCGCTGGCACGAGCGCCGCCAGGGCCACCACCTGTGCGGTGGCCCACTGCCCGGCGATGGGCACAATGATCGTCCCCGCCAGGAGCCCCCCGACAGAGGCCCCCACGTGGTCGGCCCCGTTCATGACCGCAGCGGTGCGCCCCACGTCCTGCTCGTCCGGGTCGTAGGTGGCAACCGAGAGGGGGAACAGGCAGCCGGTGATGCCCCCCGAAAGAAGCGACATGCCGATGTAGACCATGGTCACCGAGCCGTTGCCGTAGAGGCCCAGCCACCGCATGGTCACAGGCACGCCCAGGGAGAAGATCGCCAGTACGCCCAGCGCCGAGGCCAGGGCCAGACGCGGGGACCTCACCCTCCCCGCCAGGATTCGACCTGCCAGGGCTCCCCCTGCCAGCCCCATCATGAACGCGCCCGTGAGCAGCCCCACCTTCTGATAGAGGGATCCCAGGTGGCTCTGGAAGCCCATGAGAATCATCACCTGCAGCGACATGGCGGCGAAGCCGGTGGCGCCCATGGCGATGGCAGTGTTGGTGCGCTGGGAGCGCTGCGGGTTGGGCACCGTGAGCCGGTAGGCGAGCCGCGCAAGACCCAGCACCAGCAGGATGACCACGAACAACCACACCCCCGCTCGCTCCAGCGCGGCGAACACCACGGGCAGCTCTGAGCCTGAGATCTTGCCCCAGAGCTGGATGGCGTGGAAGTAGGTGGTCGGCCTGGCGTCGGTGTTCAGAGCCACCCCGGTCAGGTCGAGCTCGGCGCGCAGGGATCGGGAGCGCGCCATGGAGATGGCACCCAGCAGCGTGTCTGCGGCCAGCTCGGCGCCAGGCATGGAGATGGCTCGGTGGCGGCGCGCCAGCACCACAGGGTCTGCCGAAACCCTCCCGCGCTCTGCCGAGGCCACGAGCAGGTTCCCCCGGTGAGCCACCAGCAGCACCTGGGCAAAGACGCTCTCCATGGTCCGCATGACCGACGCGACCGTCTTCAGGGCAGGCTTCCCCGCGTAGGCCATGGTGCTCACCGTGTGCACTATCACCACCCCACCCGGGCGAAGCACCCGTTTCACTCCCTGAAAGAACTCCTGGGTAAAGTAACGGTTCGTGGAGGCGGTGGTTGGATCCGATGCACGGGAGATCACCAGGTCGTACCGGCGCCCACGTGCCCTGTGGTTGACAAAGAGGCGGCCGTCCTCGGTGACGATTCGCACCCGCCGGTCCTCCAGAGCTGCCCGGGAGCCCGGGGGGAGGTACCGCCTGACCAGGGCGAAGGCCCAGGGATCATCTTCCACGCAGTCGATGTGCTCCACGGGGTAGGCCAGTAGCTGCTGAACGAGCCCCTCCGCTCCTCCTCCCAGAACCAGCACACGGCGAGCGTGTGGCTGCTGCGCCATTGCCAGCGCAGCCTCCTGGCCATAGGAGGAAGCGTCGGGGAACGTGGTCCTCAGGATACCATTGTAAAAGATCCCGTACTGTCCGCTGGGGTCGCGGCCCACTGCCACGTGGCTGTACGGCGTGTGGCGCACGGTCACCAGCTCGTAGCCCCTCTGGAGCGAGCGCCAGCGCCCTCGCTCCGTGGCCGCGTCCAGCGCCGCTCCCGCGGGCGTAAGCAGGCTCGCGTAGACAACACAGCCCAGCAGAGCCGCCACGAGGGGGCGCCGGCGCCCCGTCCTCGCCGCCACGACCAGTACGGTGGCTCCCTCCAATATCCCCATGGCGGCCAGGGTCACCAAGGGATCGAATCGGATGGCCAGCAGGTAGGTGAAGGCCACACCTCCGGCCAGGCTGCCCGCAGACTCCCAGGCGTATCCCAGGGAGATGGGATCCCGTCCCGCCCCGGAAAGCAGGCGCCCGGTGATTGGAAAGAGCGCCCCGATGACCGCCCCCGCAGGCGCCGTGAGCAGCATGGACGAGAGCAGCAGGGTCTCCAGTGGGAGCAGGATCTCCGGATCCACTCCCAGCAGGGATCGAAGCGAACGCAGCAGCACAATCTCCACCAGCACCGCCACCGGCAGCGCCAGATGCAGCACCAGGTAGCTGGACTCGTCGGAGAGAACCCGGGCCAGGATGCGAGGCCCAAACCAGGCCCCCAGGGCGATCCACAGAAACCACGAGCCATAGAAGGCACCAACGCAGATCTCGGTGCCGTGGAAGGTGACCAGGAACTCCCTCAGGAGCAGCACCTGGCCCAGGGCGGCAGCGCACCCGAAGGCGAAGAACCCCAGCAGTATCAGCCACCGAGGAATATGTCTGGTCTCTTGCTGGCTCACTGCTCTGAAAACGACCGCTCGTTGGCGTCAGGTACCTCTCCGCCAAAGGCCGCGAAGACGACCTTCCAGGCCTGGCCCAGGTTCCGGTGACAGTGGCGACGGTGGCCATCTTGCCCACGGCTGCCGCTGGCGGCAGGGCCCAGGCCGGGATCATGTGCGGAGTCGTAGCCAGGGCACTATACCGGTTTTTTCCCGGAACGCACGGGAAAGGCCACCTTG
>JAJRWW010000701.1 GCA_024276595.1 Myxococcota bacterium | reverse complement strand
GCCAGCGCCTCCTTCTTCTTCTTGTCCTGGCTGCTCCGCACCCGGCTCAGCCGTGGCGTCTCCACCATGATCACGCCGATCTTGATGAACTGGGCTGCCAGAAGCAAAAAGGGAATGAGCAGACAGATCAGGTTCATGATCGGAAGCAGGTTCAGCTCACCCGCCTCGAACTCTTCCCGTAGCTTTTTCTTAGCCATGGTCTCTCCTTGGCCGAGTCAACACATGCGCCCGTTGCCATCGAAGCCCGGTTCCCGGCAGGTCTTGGGCGCGCTGCAAATGGGACCCCAGCGCGCTCTGGACATGGGCCCCGAACGACACCTGCTCCGAAGCTATGCGCCCGGTGCGCCGCCAGCCCTGAACCGCGCCGCGAGGAGGTTCTCGAGAACCACCGAGTACTGGTCCACCTCGTCGATGATCTTCTTGGTGATCCCCGAGAGGAACACGTGCGCGATCATGCAGGGCACCGCGACGATCAGGCCAAAGGCGGTGGTGTTCATGGCCACCGCGATACCTTTCGACAGCAGCACCGACCGCTCCTCGGGAGAGGCACCCCCCAGGGACTCGAAGGCCGCGATCATACCGGTGATGGTTCCCAGCAGGCCCAGCAGAGTGGCGATGTTGGCGATTGCCAGCAGCGTCGGCGTCCGCTTCTGCAGCAGGGGGACCACCTCCAGGGAGGCCTCCTCGATGGCGTTCGATACCTCGATCTCGCTCTTGTTGGCCCGGGTGAGACCGGCCTTGATCACCCTGGGGAGAGCTGCGTTGGCTGCTGCGTTGCACAGCTTGATCGCGCGATCGATGTTGTTGGCCATCACCAGCTTCTGGATCTGTGCCATGAACGCGGTGGCGTTGATGTTGTACCGGAAGAACAGGAAGATGAACCGCTCAATCATGACTCCCAGGCCGAAGATCGAAACGGCCAGGATGAAGTGCATGAACATTCCGCCTTCGACGTAGGCCTTTGCGATGCCACCCATGTTCTCTTTACCTCCCTTTTGATCCCCGCTCGCGTCTCAGAGGTTGCGGGCGATCAGTTGAGCCACGAGACCGTCGGGTCCTGACGATCTCAAGGTGGGGATGACTACTGTCTTTGCCAGCGGGCTCATCCCCGGTTGAGTATGTTTTCCATCGGGAGCGAAATTTATAACAAATTCCGCTGTCAGTTGCTTCTTTTTTTTCTCAGTGTCCACAGGCGGGCTCCCAGGCCCTGGAAGCCACGCCCTTTTCCATGCTGTCTCCGTCAGAAAGGCGGTCCCCAGACAGAGTTTACCACCGCGTCCAGAAAGGATCGCTTGAACCGTGGATCGTCGAGATCCCAGCTCAGGTTCAGAGACTTTCGCCCCAGGAACACGAAGACCTCTGGCTTGTAGATCTTGCCCACGATGTCGAACTCCTCGATCTGGCTGTCGGCGCCCTTGCGTCGCCGCCGCACGGGCTCTGGCTCATGGCGTTTCCGCTCTCCCGCCCTTGGGGTGGGGGCTGCCTGTGCAACGCCGCCGCGGGGAGAATACAAAAAAACTGCCCCGATTGCCAACCCAAAGAAAAGCGCCGAGAGGCGAAGGGCGATCTGGGGGGATCTCGTTCGGCTTGACATCTCTCTCCTCATCGCGGCGCTGGCCCCGGGGTGGCCCTGCGCCTTGGCTGGGCCGCTGCCGCCCGCGCCATGGCCTTTGCGGCCGGCAGGTCGGCGTTTTTGATCCTGGTAATGAGGGCCTTCACCGTCTTTTTCTCCTTGGCCCACGCAGATGGCGTCTTTTGGGGCGCCAGCACGGCGTACATCTGCAGGTAGCGCAGCCCGGTCTGCAGGCGCCGCACCTTGGAGTAGCCGGGAAAACCCTTGGCGTCCAAAAACAGCACCGCCTTGTTGTAGAGCGCCGGGAGGTAGGTCTTGCTCGCCCTTCCCGCCGTCGCCTTGAACTGCTTCTCCGCCTCCAGGTAGTAGTTCAGCGCGGTGACGTAGTACGACTTGTTGTTGTTTCGATGGGCCAGCCCCCGGTAGCAGGAGCCGATGTTCAGGTTCATGGCGTAGGTGTTCCCGCCTGGAAGAGCTCTCGCCTTGAGCAGGGCGTTGAGCCCTTTTTGGTAGCTCCCTCCCTGGAGGTAGCGCATGCCGATCATCGTCCAGGCGTCCAGCAGCCGCGGGTTCTTCTGAACCGCTCGCTCGAAGTACTTGACGGCCAGGGCGTAGCTGCCGTCCTTGAGGTACAGATGCCCCCAGAGGTACAAAAAGAGCGGGTGGTCCTTTTGCAGGTTGTTTATGGACGCCAGCACCGCCTTGCACAGCTCCAGGTCGCCCTTGCGGAAGTAGGCCTCCGCCATGGCCGCCATGGCCGGCACCGACTTCTCGTTCACCTCCAGGTGCTTCTTCGCCTCCCCGATGGCGCGCCTGTACTGTCTGCCGGCAATGAGCTTCTTGATGGCCGCCATGGGCATGAGCTGCACCTTCTGCTCCCTCGCCAGGGTGGGCCGCCTGGGGCGGGTTGGCGGGGTTATGGTCACCCGCCGTGGACCGCTGCTCGTGCCACGCCGCGAAGCGGGCCGGTTCGTGGTGGTCACGACCGGGCCGCTGTCTGACTCCCTGGCGCCAGGAGCGCTGGAGACCGGCCGGGTGGCCTCCCCGCCTCCTGCCCCCTCCCCCGACTGGCGGGCGCCGCTGCTCGCCCTCGGAGTGGTCTTCTTCTTGTCCTTGCTGCAGGCGGGAGCAAGGGCCAGCACCGCACACACCGTGACTGCGAACCACTTCATGAAAATCCTCTCAACGGCTACCGGCTCCTACCTGGCGATCTTCGGATCGTTGATGTAGGGGCTCGAGGGATCTATCCGCGACAGCCAGCGGCGCACCCTGCGGGTCCACGCGTTCGATATCCCGCGCTTTTGGGCGTGGGTGATGGCGGTCTTGTAGGCCATCTTGGCCAGCCGGTCCCAGTTCTCTCGCGCCTTCTCGGTCACAGATGGATCCCCGAACACCAGCCTCTTTATCTTCTCCTCGAACTCGAAGGGATCCTCGAACTGCTTCTTGAAGAGCTTGATATAGGTCGCCGCCGGCCTGGGGGGCTTGGGATCCGCCACCTGGGCGGCGGCCAGCTCGTACAGCTTCCCGATGTGAGCCGTGAAGGCGATGTACCATACGTCATCCAGGTACTTGCTCCGCTCCTGGGTGTATGCCTTTGTGGCCGCGGCCAGCTTGGACGAGAGCCTCTGGATCGCGTCCGCCACTGCGTTGCGGCTCTTGAGGATCACCTTGGTGCGCTTTTTCTTGCTGCGAAGCAGCGCGCCCTTGGAGAGCCGGAAGCCGAGCCTGATCCGCCCGTAGACGAACTTGACCTTCTTGAACTTGTCCACGCCCCCCTTCACCCTGGAGAAGGCGATCTCCGCCGCCAGGGTCGCTGCGGCGGTGCCCGGGGGCAGCTTGAAGGTGGTGAAGTTGGAGAGGATCCTGTTCTCCAACCGCACGATGGTCCGAAAGCTGGCCCTCAGCTTCCGCTGCTGCTTCAGGACGATTCCCAGCAGCGACATCATGTCCCGGGCAAGCTCCCAGTCGTCCGGGTGGCTCCGGTAGTACCCGGGCCCGGTGATGGTGGAGCCCTTGCCCGAGAGCACCGACTCCGCGTGCCCGATGTAGCGCATGTAGGACGAGATCATCTGGCCCCACCGCCTCTGTCGCTGTCGGATCTTGCCTATCTCCAGGTCCGCCCGGGAGACGAACTTGGCCGCGTCTTTTACAAAGCCCTCGAAGGTCTTCCTCTTCTCCGGGTCGGTGGCCCTGGCTGCCAGCCGGCGCCAGCGCGGCACCTTGGCCCGCACCTCGGCCACGTACTTTCTGAAAAAGCGCACCGCAAGATCGTACTTACGATGGATTTTCAGATACTTGGCGTAAATGTAGTACCAGGCAACCCGCCCCTCCATCTTCGCGAAGGCCTGGTCCGTGGCGAGCACTCCGTAGTACTTGAGCGAGGCCTCGTAGTCCAGCGCCTTCTCCGCCACCCGGGCCAGGTACTCCAGCACGTTGTCCAGGATGCCCTTGTCCAGCACCTTGCCCTTGGCGTCCTTGATGACCGTCTTGGCCGCCAGCTTCCGGTAGCGCGGGTTGGTGTAGATCAGCTCGTACATCTTCTTGGCGCTGCGGAAACGCTTGATCTTCTCGTAGCAGAAGGCCGCGTTGTACAGAAACAGGGCGATCTGCTTGTCGTTGGGGTACTTCTTGATTATCTGCTGGAAGTACAGCGCAGCGCTGGCGTACCTCTTGGCGGCGAAGGCCTTGAAGGCGCGCTCCTTGAGGATCCTCGGGCCCAAGGCGTCCAGCTCCTTCTTCTTCTTGGCCACCAGGGCCTTGTACTCGTCGCAGCTCGGGTCGTTGGCCCCGCACTTGACGTTGGCGCCGCAGTTCTTGGTCCTGATCAGCGTGGAGAGCCGCTCCAGCCTGTCCAGGAAGTCCGGGGGCTTCTCGATGGAGAGCATCGTGAGCAGATGCTGGCCAGCGTAGAACGCCTGCCTGGTGCCGCAGTGCCTGTCCATGAGCTCCCTGAAGAGGGGCTTGGCCTCCCTGAACTGTCTGAATCGATAGTGGTGGGCCCCGATGAGGTACTTGTAGACCACCGCGTCCTTGGACTTGGGAAAGCGCTTGATGAGCTCTCTCAAGAGCGCGTGGTACTCCTTGAGCAGCGGCGGCATGGGGCGCCGCACGACCGTCTTCTCCTTGGAGGGGTCGGGATCCGGGGGCAGCTTGATGCCCCGCACCACCTCGGAGAAGGCCGAGATGCGCCAGTCGAAGGCCTCCTTGGCACGCTTTACGCTGATCTTGGAGTCGGCCACCGCCTTGAAAATACGCGCCGCCTCCAGGTACTTGCCAGCATAGTAGTTCGCCAGGCCCATGTAGAACTGGGCGTTGTAAGCGGTCAGGGTGTTGCGGTACTGGGGATGGTTCACGATCACCCGAAAGGCCCTGGAGGCCTGTAGGAAGTAGCCCGAGTAGGTCCTTTTGTACCTGGCCATGGACTGCCGCAGCTCTGCCAGCCGGTACTCCACCCTGCTGAGCTTGCCCCTGGCGCGACGCCACCCCCTCCCGCGCCTGGCAACCAGCGCCTCGAGCTGGCGCTTCTTCATCTTCAGGCCGGCGGCCTCCTTCTCGGCCTTGGTGTAGGCCGCCAGGTACTGGCCACCCAGGTTGAAGAAGTCCCGGCCCATGGCCATGAGGCTGTTCTCCCTCAGGATCATCAGAGCCTCGGCCACCGCCTTGTCCGTGCCGTGGCGCCGCTCGTACTCCTTGGCAAAGGCGATGTACGGGCTGCCTCGGTACACGGAGAAACGGTCAAAGGCGCGCTTGCGCTCGTCGTACAGGACCCTGCGGGGATACCTGGCCCGCACGGTCTTGTCCACGTTTACCTGCAAGATGCCCAGGATCTGCAGGATCCGGACCTGGATGGGCGCCTTGCTCGTGAAGTACTTCCAGTCGAAGTCGGGGTTGCCCACATCCTCCCGGTCCCCCTTGAACCCACCCTTGGCCAGGATCCAACGGTATATCTTGAGCGCCTTGACGAGCATCTCACCGCTGTAGTTCTCGGCGCCAGGGTCGTCCGGTGGGGGCTGGGACTCCTCCCAGAGGATCTCCGCGAGCTGGTAGAAGGCCTCCTTCACGTGCCCGTACTTCTGCCTCCCCTTGTCGTTGAGCCAGCCCTTGTCGCGGTAGTACTTGAGCAACCAGCCGTAGGCGTCCAGGCTCTCCTTTTGGTAGAAGGCACACAGCGCCACGTAGCGCACCGCGTTCTCACGCAGATCCTTCTCCTTGGCCCGCACCAGGAGATCGTCGAACTCCTTCAGCGCCCGCTTGTACTTGTCGATCTTGAAGTAGGTCCAGGCGCGCTTGTACAGGGCGGAGTTGTACTCCTTGGAGTCGGGGAACTGCTGGGCCACCCGCGTGTACGCGGAGATGGCGTAGTAGTTGTGGAGCTTGAGCGCTCGCAGCTTCTTCTCGTTGAGCATCTCGTTCCAACGGTTGCGAAACACCTCCTTGCGATCCGCCTCCGTGCCCCGAAATGCCTTGTACTGCTTGTTGATGAGCTCCTGCTCCTGGGGCTCGATGCTCACCGCGGGGTCCGCGTCGAAATGCTCCTCCCCGATCAGAAACCACGACTGGCTCAGGAGCCAGCGCCGCTTCTTGAGATCCTCGCCGCGGAGCTCCGAGAGCCTGACCGCGGGGACGCAATCCTTGTACGGATCGAAGGTAACGAAGGGATCTGGCGCGTTCAGCTCGATGGCAGGCCTGATCAGGCTCAGGCTGTAGCCGGCCGGGGCGGGCAGCGGGGGCGGCTTGGCCAACGGGTTGAACTTGTTGGAGCAGACCAGGCCGAGGAAGGCCTGCCGCGCGCGGGAGTGGTACTCCCTCGCCCTGGCTCGCAGCGAGTCGTCGTCGGAGGACTCCACCTCCTGTGCAGCCAGGCGCAGCACGTAGCCGAGCACGTAGATGACCATGTCGCGGTTTTTGTACTTGGGAAAGCGCGTCAAGATCTCCCGGTAGTAGCTCAGGGCCGCGTTGTAGTTCTTGACCGGCTTGCTGGGAACCGGCAGCTCCCTGCCCGAGAGCCGGGAGATGCGCTCGATCTCCCGGAGCCGCTTGCTGTACTGCTTGTCGGCGTAGCGGAAGTCCACCTCCGCCTTCTCATAGTACAGCTCTGCCAGGCGCATCAACACGTCCGGGGTCCAGACCCTGTCGTTGGGGTGGCGCTTGATGAATGCCTCGTACTCCTTGATGGCCTCCAGCCGACGGCTCTGAGCCGTGCGGGAAGCCTCCTCCAGGGTGGTCTTGTACTGCCGCTCCAGCAGGTACTTCTCGTTCAGATAGGAGCGCTCAATAATGTGCTCGATGGTGTTTTTGAAGATCAGCGCGCCCCGCCGAAAGAGCGCGAGGTCGCCCTTCAGATTCTTGAGCAAACCCTTCTCCATGGCGGAGTAGGGCCTGGTCTCCTTGTAGGGAGCCAGCTTCCCGCGGTCGCCCCGGGCCTGGCCGGCGTCCAGCCCGATCACCAGCGCAAGGGCGATGACCGCGGCGGCTCCATGTCTCGCCTTAATCATTCCACACCCCTCGGCTCACGATACTTGGCCTTGAGAATCTCCATGGCCTTCATGAACGTGGACTCGCGCTTCTCATAGCG
>JAJRWW010000073.1 GCA_024276595.1 Myxococcota bacterium | reverse complement strand
CGGGTAGTGGCCTGCGGGGGAGGGGAACCGCAGAGCTCCCCTCTACAGTCAGCGAGGCCCCAGCTACGGGGAGAAAGACCAACATCGGCGCCCAGGCGTGGTCGACACCGCCTCGTCGGTCTGAGGCTCAGCCTCGTTAGAAGCGGTACGAGAGGTTCACCACCGGCATGGGGATCTTGATGTCCCCCACGGCGAACAGGCCCAGGCCCAGGTCGGCGGCGAAGCCCGTGGTGTGCAGGCGCACGCCAGGGAGCACGGTGAAGATTGTCCCCCCTGGCCCGGCGCCGAGGGCGTAGATGGCCACCGCGTCCAGGAAGAACTTGCCGTGACGCCAGAAGCGGACTTCGAAGCCCACGTTGGCGGTGACAATCTTCTGGAGGTCACGCTGGGTCCTGCGGGTGCCTTGGCCGCAGTCGTAGCCGCTGGAGTAGCCGTCTACGTCCGGGGAGACGGGGCCAGCGCAGGTGTCCATGACCTGGTTCGGGAGCCAGACGAGGATGGCGTTCGCGCCAACGTGCAGGGCGAGCTTGTCGGTGCCGTACTTGCCAAAGATGCCCATCTTCAGGCCATGGATGTCGCTCACGTGAAAGTAGGTGGCATCGATGGCCACGCGAAACAGCCTGCTTCGCAGAAGCTGCACTCTCAGCTCGCCCGCCCACAGGGCCTCCTTCAGGGGGATGTCGGGTATGAACCACATGATCGGGCTCGACTTGATGCCGATCTGGAGGCGATTCCCAATGCCCACGTTGACCTCGTGGAGCCCCAGGATCTGCCTGAACACCATCTCCACGTGACCGTGGCCAAGCACCTCAGCGGTGTTCGAGAAGGCAAGCCTGTTGTCGGCGGGGTCGCGCAGGGGCTTTCGTGCAGGTGGCGCAGTTGGAGGGAGCCGGCCGGGCAGGGCCGGGCCCCTGGCTGGAGAGCACTGGGGCGGCGCCGTCTGGGTGGGCGCCGGAGGGGGGGGAGGAGGCGCCGGCAGGGGTGTCGGCTGGGGGGCGGCCTTGCAGGCGGGGCCATTGCAGACCTTGACCGTAACGCAGCCACATCGCCGGGTGACCGACACCCGACATGACACCCCGACGGCAGACCGGCTCGGGGCTCGGCCAGGTCGCCTCCCCACCCCAACGCCAGGGCAGCCAGTGGAGGTCGCCACGGGCGGTGGCGGGGGCGGCGGAGCCTGGGCCAGGACTGTCGGGGATCCAAGCAGGGTGACAAGCGCAAGGACCGAAAGCTGATACGAGGTGTGCGGCCTGTTCATGGTGGATTTCCTTTTCTTTGACTGCTCGCCTCTCCCCCTCTGCAATGGGCCTGCCAAGTGCCCCTGCCGAGCGCAAGTGTTGAATATCAGGTGGGTTAGACACGGCATGGTGCATCCGGAGGTGAGGCTGTGGTCGGGGTGCAAAGGAGCGGGCGCCCCTGGATCCATGACACCCATGTCAGGATCCCCCTCGCGTTGGAGGCCGAGCCGTCGCCCGACCAGAGCGCGCCACACCACCTCGGGGACAACGTCACACTGGAATCTGGACACTGATGGCCTATACTGTCGCTGCCATGACCTCATCGAGTTGGATCTGGCCAGTCTCGCTGGCCGTGCTGATGGTGACCGGCGGCTGCTCCCGTCGGCGTGGGCAGGACGAAAAGAGCAGGGGCGCCGACCCGAAGGTGGGGGTGCCCGGAGGGTCCGGCGACGGGGCGCTACATCGACGCGGGCGCAAGAGCAGGCGCAAGGAGCGCAAGTGCTTCCCCTCCAGGCCGGAGGAGGACGTGCCCATGCCCACCGACCTGCCCAACATCAGGGAGCGGCTGCCCAAGTTTGCCCGCACCCTGAAGGTGACTCGGAAGCTGGTGGTGCGGCGCAAGCCGTCCACTCAGGCTGCCCCCGAGGGGGAGATCAAGCGCTACTCCAGGCTCCCCCTGGCGGTGTACGTGTCGGGACGGGACGGCTGCTCCAAGTACTGGATGAGGGTCTCCCCCAGGGGTTGGGTCTGCGGTGACTTCCTCAAGCCGGACCGCCGGGGCCTGCTCATGCGCAGGCAGCCCATCATGAAGCCGGGGCGCTTTCTTCCCGGGCGGTACGCCTGGGTGCGGCGGGGCGGGGCCGACCTCTACCCCAACAAGCAGGCGGCCGTGGACAACAAGCCCTCGGGCAAGATCGACGCGGGCTTCATCGTGCGCTGGAAGAAGACCCTGAGCCTTGGGGGGACCGCCTACTGGCAGAACTCCAAGAACTACCTCATCAAGGCGTCCAGGCTGCTTCGGCACCGACCCTCGGCGTATCAGGGGGCGGACCTGCGCAAGCTGGGCTTCGACCTGCCCGTGGCCATCGTGCGCGCCAAGAGCAAGGGGGCCGCCGTCTACGACGTTCCCGGTGGGAAGATCATCGGCCGTGTGCCCCACCACTCGGTCCACGAGATCCTGGAGTCCAGGCGCATCTCCGAGCCCGGAAAGAGGCTGCGCACCAAGTTCTATCGCATCGGTGATGGGCGCTGGCTCCGAGCGCGGCGGGTGATCAGCGCCTGGCCCAGCCCAAAGGTTCCCCCAGGGCTGAAGCCCTGCGAGAAGTGGATCGAGATAGTGATCGGGCACCAGTCCCTCGTGGCCTACGAGGGCAATGAGGCGGTCTACGCCACCATGGTCTCCTCTGGCGACAAGCGGCATCCCACCAAGTACGGGATCTTCCGGTTGTGGTGGAAAAAGGCCCTCACGGACATGTCCTCCTCCATGGCCGGCAGCGAGCGCTACCGCGTGGACGACGTGCCATGGGCCCAGTTCTTCTACCTGGGTCAGGCGCTCCACGGCGCCTACTGGCACTCGGACTGGGGAAATCGCCGGAGCCACGGCTGCGTGAACCTGGCGCCCAAGGACGCAAAGTGGCTCTATGACTGGACCCTCCCCAGGGTGCCCGACGGGTGGGTGAGCCGCTACGCCGACGCCTCCCACCCCGGGACCATCGTCCGGGTGCGGCACAAGGTGGATCACGACGTCCCCTTCCTGCGCTACGCGCGCAAGCTTGCCCCTCCGCAGGACGTGCGAAGACTGGACGAGGCCTACAAGGAGCGCATGAGGCAGAAGACGATCCGCATGATGCAGCGCAAGGGCAAGTAGCCCACGAGTGGTTGCGCTGTGGCCAGCGGCGCGGCGCTGGCGAGGAGGCTTCGGATGGATCTCGCTCTGGATGGACGGAGGGTCTGGCTGGCGGCGGCCACCAGTGGAATCGGGCTGGCCTGTGCCCAGGGT
>JAJRWW010000700.1 GCA_024276595.1 Myxococcota bacterium | reverse complement strand
TTGAGCTACAAGGTCTTTTACCGGGCCGAGAGCGGAATGGAGGGTGCCAGCGAGCCGGAGCTCATGGCCGCCTTCGAGGACGCGGTCTCGGACGGAGCCGACGTGATCTCCAACTCCTGGGGCGGCCCGGACATTTTCGGAGATGCGGACCCCTCTCTGGAGGCGTACGAGGGCGCGGTGGCCGCTGGCTGCGTTGTGGTCTTCGCGGCCGGCAACGACGGCCCGGGAGAGGCCAGCATGGGCTCACCGGGCTCCCACTCCACGTTCATCACCGTGGGCTCGGTCTCCACGGGTCGCCGCTTCAAGCGCTACCTGGAGGTCACCGGGCCCTTGCCCGTGGACCCGGAGCTGCAGGAGATCTCCATGTCCGTTGGCTACATCAGCGTGCCATTCTCCTCGGACCTGGGGCCCGCTCCCCTGCGCTCTTCGCACCTGGTGGATGGCGGGGTCAACGAGGAGGGCTGCGCCCCCTTCTCACCCGGAGCCTTCGATGGCGCCATTGCGCTGGTGCTCAGGGGCTCCTGCACCTTCACGGAGAAGGTCAACAACGCGGCGGACGCGAGCGCCCTGGCGGTAATCGTTCAGAACAACGATCCGCAGGGGGGACATTTCCCCATGACAGGGGATGATGCGCTTGTTCCCGCCGTCATGGTGTCCTACGACGACGGACAGCTCCTGAGGGAGTGGCTGGAGACCCAGCCTGCCGCGGAGGTGGCCCTCCGCACGGGCTACCTCCCCTACTTCGTGGCCGACGAGGTGGACCGGGTAGTCTACTCCAGCTCCAGGGGTCCCACCGCTCAGGCGGTGCTCAAGCCCGACCTGGCAGCTCCCGGCTCGCTGATCCTGTCGGCGGACGCGCATGGAGTGGGCTCCTCCTCCACGAGGCCGTGGGCCTGGAAGAGCGGTACATCCATGGCAACGCCCCACGTGGCAGGCGCCGCCGCGCTGCTCAAGCAGGCACACCCTGCCTGGACCCACCACGAGATCAAGGCCGCCCTGGTGGGGCGCGCCGTCAGGGAAGGGGTCACATCCTGGATCGACGGCCCGGGAGGCCAGGCCTGGGAGCTGGGCTCTGGAAGGCTGGCGGTGGACAGGCTGATGGACATCCGGATGCTGGCCACGCCGGCTGTGATCAGCTTTGGCGAAGGGGAGGCCGGAGAGACGGTCTCGGCGAGGATCTCCCTGGCTCGAGTGGCCGGGGAGATCGGCTCGGTGACCCCCATGTGGAGGTCGGACCATCCGCTCTCGGGGATGCTCGTGGACCCACCCCACGGGGTGCCCTTGCCGCTGGACGCAGATGGTGCGCTGGACCTGGAGCTGAGCGTGACCCTTCCCCAGGACGCGCTCCCCGGAGAGCACACGGGCTGGCTCGACCTGGAGGACGATGGCGGCGGCCGCACGACCCTGCCGTTCCACTTCCGCGTCCTGCCCGGGGCGCCCGACCGGGACCTGCTGATCGTTGACATGCAGTTCTCCGAGGAGAATGGCACCGAGGACTACTCGCCCTACTACACGGGCGCGGCCGACGCCCTGGGGCTCACCTGGAGCCTGGCACAGGTGGGGGACTACTCCGCCGCCCCCTCGGTGCCGGAGATGATGGCCTACCGGGTGGTGCTGGTGATCACCGGCGACGACCAGTGGAACCACTTCGGATACGTGGGTCGTGGAACCCTTGATCGGCTGTCGGCGTACATGCTGCGGGGTGGCCGGGTCATTATTGCCGGGCAGGGGCCGCTTAGGTCCACGGGCCACAGCCGCATCCAGGCCATGTGCGGGGCGGGCACCCTGGACGAGCGCCCCCTGTACGACGAGTCCACCGGGGGGCTGCTTCAGCTTTCGAGCTATGCGGTCAAGGCCATCGACTTTCCGCTGCTGCTCACCGGCGACCTGGATCTCACCCCGGGGGATGGCGCGGGGGACCTCTCTCGCGTCGCGGAGCTGCTGATTGTCGCTGGCACGGACTTCGACTACGGCCTGGATGCCTGGACGACGCCGGTGCTCAAGATGGCCGAGGGGGGCTTCACCGGCCCGGGCTACGTGGGCATGGCGTACGACCCCTACAGGGACTACGGGCTGGATCGCCTGGCAGAGGCGCACGACCACCGGGCGCTCTTTTTGAGCTTTGGCCTGGAGCTCGTCAACGAGCCAGCGGACGCCTCGCAGCTCGGCCCGGGGACCAGGGCCGAGCTCCTCTCTCGCGCCTTCGCCTGGGTGGCGGACCGGGTCAGCCTGACTGTGGACGTTAGACCTTCGGACAGATCCGTGACCCTCCAGGTGAGCGCCAGCTCCAGCACCAGCTCTGTGGCCTCCTACTGGGCGGACTTTGGAGACGGCTCCGAGCCGGTGGAGACCGCCGAGCCGGAGATTGCCCACGGGTACGACCGGTTCGGCCAGTTCGAGGTGACTCTGGTGGCGAGGTCTGCAACCGGCGCTGCGGCCTTGTGGCGCCAGGTGCTGAGCGTGCAGCCGGGCTCGGAGGAGCTGGACGCGGGGGTGGGTGACGCCAGCCTCGTTCCGGACGCCGACGCAACCCTGATCGAGGAGGCGAGGAGGGGCTGTGGAGGCTGCAGGTCTTCCGACAGCCCAGGGGGTGGGTTGCTCTTGGCGCTTGTGCTGCTTGTCTGGGTCGTAGCTCGGAGGAGGAGACCATGAGCCCAGCGCCCGCTTGCCTACCGCAGGCCCTGTGCCTGCTGGTTGCCCTCGCCGCCGTGGCTGGCTGCAAGTCCAGGGAGGCCCAGAAGATAAAGCAGGCCTATGGCGACGTGCTCGACTACTCCACCCAGTACAAGGAGCGGCACACAATCTGGAAGAAGCGCAAGCTCCCCGGCTACGTCTGGTCTGTGCGGGAGAACCGCGACGACAGGGAGCGCCCCAGCCTCGACATGGACGTGGCGGTGCCGGCGAACCTGCCCAGGCCAGCACTGGAGAAGCTCCTCAGGGAGGCAGCTCGGTTGGGCAAGGGCGCCACGGCCCTGGCCGTGGTGCGGGTGCAGGCCTGGCCCAAGGGGTTGCAGCACTTCGGTGGGGTGCTGGGGATGTCGCACCTGGCCGGAGACGGGCGGGGTTGGGACGGAAAGGGCAAGACCTTCCGCGGAGCTCGCGTGGTGGCCGGGCACGCCAAGGGGGTCTGGCCTCCATCCAGGCTGGATGTGGAGATCTTGCAGGCCCTGGAGCGGCGGCGCAGGATCTTCTTGGCAGACCCCAACAACGCAAGGCGCAAGGCCTATTTCCTCAAGCATCCAGCGCGGTTGGATGACAGCCTGATCTCGTCGGTGGCGCCAGCATTGGGGCTCACCCGCGCCTCGGTGCGCCGGACGGTGAGCAACGCCAGGAGCTACTGGTGGAGGCCGAGCTGGCAACCCCAGCCCGCCAGTGTTAGTCAATAGGGGTTGAGCTGTGTCCATCGCTCTGTCTGAGGAGCCAGCAATGGAGGTGCCCCCTGAGTGACGCTACACGAAACCCGACGATCTCCGCTGGTGCTGCTGCCAGCTTTCGCAGACGGTCGGCGGATCCCCTGGTGGATGCTTGCCAGAGAGGGG
>JAJRWW010000699.1 GCA_024276595.1 Myxococcota bacterium | reverse complement strand
TGGGCCACGGGCACCCGGGTGAGCTGCGTGGGCTGCCACGACGTTGGCAGCTCGGTGATCCAGGGCGTGCAGGCGCCACCCGTCTCTGGCAATAACACGACCTGGGGGTACTTCGTATCCGGTCACGGTCGGAGCAACCTGGTGGTCTGCACCGATTGTCACGACCCGAACACACCGCACATCGATGGAAATGCCCGGACCTACGAGGTCAACGCGAGCGGCGTCGTGAATCCCTACCGCGAGAGCTATCGGTTGCTCGTCGGTCTCGACGTGCCGCGCCCGTCCACCGCGGTGCAGGAGCCCGAGCCCTGGCGATACGCGCTGTGCTTCAGCTGCCACGACTCGAACGAGCTCCTGGGTGATCCACTGCTCGGCGCGACCGATCCGTTCTACCGGGCGAGCTACGCCACGGGCTTCCGTCACTCGCCCACCGGTTACGGGTCCTGGGGGCATGGAGGCCGGGGTGTGGTCACAGCGGGTACCGCAACCGAGACGTCAGTGACGTTCGACTGGTGGCAGGAGGACACCGGCCGCGGCTCCCCGGGTGCCGAACGGGTCTACGTGCTACCTGATACAACACAGCCCCATGTCTACGAGGTCGCGGATCCCAACGATTGGCAACCGTGGTTTACCCAGCAGCCCGTGATGCTCGTAGTGGGCTCGACCCTCCTCACGGACAATCCCGCGCTCATCTCCGGGGGGCAGACCGCCTATGCCTTTGGCTTGCCCAATGCCCACTATTTCCACTTGTCGAACATCGGTGGCTGGTGGGACTGGGACTCAGACTGGGACGGCGACTTCGTCGAGGGCGGCCAGGAATCGACGCGAAGCTGTCCCACCTGTCACAACGTGCATGGCTCCACCTTCCCGGCGATGCTGCGCGACGGGCAGCTTGTATCCATCCCTGGGCTCCAGTTTTCCGTGGATCCGGCCTTTCCCGCCGAAGGCTCGCGCGTAGTGCCTTATGAAAGCGGCACCTGCGATGGGGTCTGTCACAGGGGCTGGAGTGGAGGGTGGATCCCGCTCGATGTCTACTGGTACCGGTGAGCGCCAGACGACACCGGAGCTACCCGCCGACGATCCGGCGGTACTTGTCGATGCGGCGCAGGAAGAAGTAGCGGAGGGTGGGCTCGACGAGACGCAGTCTGGACAGCAGATCGTCTCCACTCCACCGACGTGGTTGCTTCCAAAGCCCCTCCATCTGCTCCTTGCCGCACGCAGATACCGGCACGCCGAGGCCTGGTTTCGCAGCGCCAGCAAGGCCCAACCTGGAAGCCCGGCAGTGCTCCTCGGCCTGGCCCGGGTGCAGCTCGTCTACGGCGATGCCCCTGGTGCATCGACCTTGCTAGGCCGGGCACTTGCCCGGGCGTCCGGGGCGTCGGACCTGCACGCCGCACGCGCTGAGGCCTACCTCCTGCTGGGCAAGATCGAGAGGGCCAGGACCCGTGCTGCGAGCGCGCTTGGCTCGCGGCTGGCGAGCTCGACCCGCAGAGCCTACAGCCACGGAGCAGCGCTCCGCGAGATCTGTCGGGTCGCCGACGCAGGAGCCCTGCGCGCTGCCCGCCTCATGGAGCGCTCCCTGAGCGCTCCTGGGGCGGCGCGCGCGTTTCTACGGGCGCACCTGGCCGCGCTGGAGGGCCGAGAGGACACCCTGGCCCTCGCCCGGGCTGCTGCTGGGCTGCATCCCGCCCGTCTGCTCCCTGCGGGCGCGGCCGTGCCGCCCACAGTGCTCACCGTGCGCGGCCACGTGGAAAAGGGCGTACCCGTGGAGCTAAAGCAGTACCTGCCCTTCCTGGACCCGGCTCGCCTATGGTGAGGCGGCTCGCTCCTGCCACCATAGTTGCCCCAGGCGGCGTCGGTATCGGTCGGACATGGTCGCAGAGTCATGTCGCGCCCGGCATGCACGTGGGCACGCAACGCAACAGCTCCCCACCGCATCCACGCACACATCTTCTCCAAGGTCGAGATCAACACCCGCGAGCACTTCAGCGTTCTGGGCTTTGATGCCCGGTTGTTCCATGTGTTGAGCCCCTCGTGGAGGACGTGATGCCTCTGCTCGCACTTGATGTGTCCTGGGACTACGAGGCCACCCCGGCCGATGTGTCGAGACGCCTAGTGGAACAGAGCCCTGGCGAGCCCTGGAAAGGGGTCCGAACGAGCGAGGGCTGGTCCAGAGCCAGCTTGGGAGCCTGTGGATGAAGCCTAGAAAACAGCCGCGCTCCTGTGCGCCCAGGCCCAGGCCTTTGGCGATCCAAGCTGGTCCTCCCGCCCTGCTCGTCTTGCGTGCACCTCGCCCACAGAGTTGCATGTGATAGAACCATGGGGTATTATCTCACGTGAGATGATGATCGATCCCGCACAGAAAAGCCGACCTGACACGATGCCAGATGCTGACCGGGTGGTGACCCTTGCCTTGTTGGAGGCAGCTCGCCGCTTGGCGCTCCCGCGGGCACTCCTCGCGCGGACCATAGGAGTGAGCGCGGCCTCAGCGTTCAGGCTCTCTCGCGGACGGCTGGTAAGGGCAGCCAGCAAGGAGGGCGAGCTGGCGCTGCTGGTGATTCGTGTCTTCCGCAGTCTGGACGCGTTGGTGGGCGGCGACGAGGAGGCGGCGCGGCGTTGGCTTTGGTCCGAGAACCACCACCTGGGCGGGGTGCCGGGCGAGCTGGTGGCCAAGGTGTCCGGCCTGGTGCGGGTCGCCGAGTACTTGGATGCCTTTCGCGGTAAGATGTAGCCGCGCGCCCAGCGATGCGGGCGCTGGCTCATTCGCGACGACACGTGGGTGCGTGCCCCGTGATCTAGGCGCCGTGTCGGGGCCGGCAGGGGCGAGGTGCTGACAGGTGGCGACCTCTGGATGAAGGCCGGAGGGCCCCATTCCCTGGGCGCCTACTCAAAGAGCCTGGTCCGGGTGGTGGAGGGTCAGCACCGGGTGTCCACGCGGAAGCTCGTGCGCTCGGACCAAGACCAGGCGGTGCTGGAAGGCTTGCTCGACAGAGTCAAGCCGCCCGCTCCCCAGGAGCCGGCCTTTGAGGGGCTGCACTACCTGCTCGTGACGCCCTTTCGGCATCCACCGCTTCGCAACGGCTCTCGTTTTGGCACCCGGCAAGAGCGGGGCATCTTCTACGCTGCCGAGTCCGTGCGCACCGCACTGGCCGAGGCGGCTTACTATCGCCTTCTCTTCCTGGAGGGAACCACAGCGGAGCTGGACCCTCTGCTAGCTTACTTGACAGCGTTTCGCATGCCTGTACGATCCGAGCGCGCTGCCGATCTCACGGCTCCCCCCTTTGACACCTACCGGGCGGAGATCGCCTCGCCCACGAGCTACACTGTTACCCAGGCGCTCGGCCAGGCCATGCGGGCAGACAGGGTCGAGGTGGTCCGCTACCCGTCGGCTCGAGACCCACGGGCAGGGATCAACGTGGGGGTTTTCACCCCGGGGGCCTTTGCCGCCCGGCAGCCCCGGCGGCCCGAGACCTGGATCTGCGTGGCCAGCAGGGAGGCGGTGGAGGTGAGCCGCTATGACCTGGTGCGGCCGAGGCGCGGGTACCGCTTTCCCCGCGTGGTCTTCGAGGTTGAGAGAGCGCTCCCCAGCTTACCGGACCCCATGCGCTTGCGATAGATCTGGAAGGCGATGGGGAACACCTTCCTGCGGTTGCCCGAAGAGTCCACTGCCAGCACGCGCAGCGCTGCCCGGGCTGGCCACTGATCGCGACACGCAGCGCTCAGCGACTCGAAGATGAGCCTCTTGGTTCCCTTTGCACGCCAGCCAAAGAGCTTCTGGTTCTCAAAGTAGAAGCGCACGGTCTTGATGCCGTCCGGGAAGATGGCCACCGCCTTGTAGCAAGTCGCCTTTCCACCTCGGAGAAACACCTTGGGCAGGTGGGTGGTGTAGCCCCCCGCAGTGGAGGGGACATGGAGGTGCTCCAATATCTTCGCCACGGTGTCGGGCGCCGTGATCAGGGCCAATAGGACCATTTTGAGCGCCGCATCTGGGGCATTGTAGCGCGGATATACCGAGGCTTCTCATCAGCAAGCTCGCCCGGGTCAGCCTTCGGGGTCGGACCGTGGGCTGGTCCGACAGCGCGTCGTCCGTGAGGTCGGGCTCATGAACAGATCCCAGGTCTGCCGCCGTGCCGAGGTTGCCCGAGTCGAGATGAGCCACCTCGGACGACAGGTCATGGTTGCCCTGAAGGCTTACCACGAAGGCGATACGAACACATGGTCGAGGGGGGGTGGCCAGCGGCGCCGCGGCCCGCCGGCGTCAGAACCGCACCGACAGGTCCAGGCCGGGTGCGCCCCGGTGGCCGAGGGACACGCTCACCGGGCCCGGGTCGACCGGCTCCTGGCGCTGGAAGACGAGCCCGCTCAGGATCGCCAACGTGCCGCCCGCCTGGGCCAGGCCCAGGGTGGCGAAGCCGACCACCTCGAACCAGGCCCCAGGTCGTTCCGAGCAGCGTGCCATCCCCATCCACGGCCCGGCGAGGGGGATGAGGAAGTAGAGGTGGGTGTCGAGGGGCTGGGGACATACCAGCGATGGAACGCTGGTCATGCCGCAGATCCCTACCCGGTCGCGACCTCCGCCCGAGGCGGCGGCTCGCCTTTGGGAGCCACCAGGGGCTCCTCGAAGACGCTCCGGAGATCCACGCCGAGCGCGTCGAGGATCCGGCTGGCGCGCTCGACCGTAACCGCGTGGTACTCGTTGCGCTCGTCTCGCGAGATCTGCGACTCGTGAACGCTGAGGCGCTCCGCCAGCTGTCGCTGGGTCAGCCCGAGAGCGATTCGCAGAGCCACCAGCGTTCGCCCCAGCCCATGCAGGTTCCGGATCTCATCGAGCTCGCCGCGCTTGAGGCGCTCGTAGCTCTCCACCTCCTCGGCGAG
>JAJRWW010000698.1 GCA_024276595.1 Myxococcota bacterium | reverse complement strand
GCCAGACGACCACCCCACGGGCATCTACGAGCAGAACCTGGTCATGTTCGCCGACGTGGCGCTCACACCGGTTCCCCAGCCGGAGGACCTGGCTCAGATCGCCGTGGGGGCTTGCCGAACCATGCGCGACATCATCCCGGTTGAGGCCCTGGCAGAGGTCAACGGGGCGCTGCTCTCCTACTCCACCCGGGGCAGCGGACAGGGCCCATCGGTGGAGCGCATACGAGCCGCGGAGCCGCTGATCAAGGCCCAGCTAGCCCGGCTGCGGGAGAGCAACCCCATCTACGAGACCATCAACATCGTCACCGAGATGCAGATCAGCGTGGCCCTCTCAGAGGCCGCTGCCCGCACCAAGCTCAAGGACGCCTACGACGATCTGCCGGGCGCGGGGAAGGCCAACGTGCTCATCGTGCCCACCCTGGACGTGGGCAACCTCCTTTACCACATCTACGCCACCCGGTACCCGGACGCCGCATCGACGCTCATCATCGGCGGCCTGCGCAACCAGGCCCTGGACTTCTCCCGGAGCTCCACCGCCGAGGACGTGGCCCGGGGGGCCAAGGCGCTCCTGCTGAGGCGATTCAGGTCGGACCGCTACGCCCGCACCCCCAAGGACCACTACTTCCCGCGCTATCGGATCCTGACCATCAACCCCGGATCCACCTCCACCAAGGTGGCTCTCTTCGACGGGGAGGAGCTCCTGGCCCGCAAGACCATCGCGCACACCCAGCAGGAGCTGGACACCGAGACCCTGGCGGAGCAGCTCCCCATGCGCCGCCGAGTGGTGGAGGATTTTCTCGCGGAGAATCTCATTCAGATGAGCGACCTGCACGCGGTCGTTGGGCGGGGCGGCCTCCTCAAGCCCATCGAGAGCGGCACCTACGCCATCTGCGACCGCATGGCCGAGGACCTGCGCCTGGGAGTCTCCGGAGAGCACCCATCCAACCTGGCGGGCCTCATTGCACGCCAGCTCGCCTCTGTCGCCGAGCTGCCCGCCTTCACCGTGGACCCACCGGTGGTGGACGAGCTGGACGAGACCTCCAGGATCACCGGTCACCCGGACTCCACCCAGGAGGCCGCCTGGCACGCCCTGAGCCAGAAGGCGGCGGCCAAGCACTTCGCAGATCTGCGCAACAGAGAGTACGAGGACCTCAACCTCATCGTGGCTCACATGGGGGGCGGAGTCTCGGTCGGCTCTCACCGCAGGGGGCGCTGCGTGAAGGTCAAAAACGCCCTCTTCGACGGCCCCATGACCCCCAACAGGGCCGGGTCTCTGCCAGGCTCAGACCTCATCGACATGTGCTACTCGGGGATCAGCCAGGCGGAGCTGACCAGGAAGCTGGTCAAGCACGGGGGCCTGCTGGCGTACCTGGGCACGGACGACCTGCGCGAGGTGGAGCGGCGGGTGGAGGCCGGCGACGAGCGGGCCAAGCTCATCTTCGACGCAATGGCCGAGCAGATAGCAGCGGAGATAGCGTCCCACGTGCCCAAGTTTCACGGGGCCACCATCGACCGGATCATCCTCACCGGCGGCATGTGCTACTCGGCCTTGCTGAGGCGGCGCCTCCACCGCGACCTGTACCCCCTTGGTATCAAGATCACCATCTTCCCGGGAGAGCGTGAGATGGAGGCGCTACGGTACGGCGCCCTGAGAGTGCTCCGGGGCATGGAGGAGGCCCGCTCCTACGTTCCCCTGCGCGACAAGATCTGAGCTCCTGGCAGATCCTATTATTATCGCACGCTGCCGGCTCCATCCACATGCACCTTGACCTGGCGCCCACGAAAAACAATACTCCTCAAGATATCGCAATAGCGTTTTGTGGTGAAACGGCTTCTGGATCTCACCGAAAAAACAGAGAAGACAAGAGGAGAATCAACAACATGAGAAAACACACGCTATTGGCTGCACTTGCCGTCACGGCGCTTTTCGCCTTTTCGGTCGGTGCCTGCAAGAAGAAGGGCAAAGATGAAGAGAAGAAGGGCGAGGCCAGCGAGATGAGCGCCAAGATGGCGACAGACATGGCCGCCCATAAGTCCGCCAAGAGGCCCCGACCTCGCCCCCGCCCCGCCAAGGGGGCCGGGCTTTTCGATCCATCGGCCATCGATCGCGCGCTCAAGCTCCCCGCCACCAAGCACGCCAACTTCAACAAGTACGCCGCCAAGATCGTTGAGGTGGCGGCGACCTGCAAGAAGTCGAAGAAGTACCTCTCCTCCTTATCGTGGTGCGACGAATGGAAGACCCTGTCGGCCGAGCTGAAGAAGATCAACGAGGCCGTCGTCCCCTCCAAGCCAGAGACCGTGATGCCGGCCCTCGCCGCGACCCTCGCCGGGGTGTCCAAGCTGCGAGACAAGGACCCCTTCGTGCGCTACGCCGGCCTGCTGGTGCTCGAGCGCGCGTTCTATGACTTCTCATATCGGGGCCTGAAGCAGCCCCGCAAGCTGCTCGCGCAGGTTGTCGCCCTGTCTGTAAAAAACGGCACCGACTACTACGAGCGCAAGCTGGCGGTGCGCCTGCTAGGGCACGAGGGCGGACGGGCCTCTTTCATGGGCGGCGTCTACGACGGCAAGGTCTTGGCCTGGGCAGCCAAGAACGACAAGAGCAAGTGGCTTCGTGAGGCGGCACTGTCCAACCTCGGCTATTGTCTGGACAAGCTCAAGGACAAGTGCCCTGTTACCCCCTCCCACCTCAAGGCCTGGTTCGCCAAGGAAAAGGACAAATCCCCGAAGGAGGCCATCGCCAGGCTGGCCGGCAAGCTCAAGATGACCGACGAGGTCCTGGCATGGTGCGGACCCCTGGTCCTCGATGCCACCTTCTACTGGGGCTGCAGATCCGCGCTAAAGGCAGTGCTCGACGGCAAGACCTTCGACAAGTTTCTCGAGATGGCGAAGCAGCTCCGAGACAGCGACAAGTCCAAGACCAAGGGCAACTTCCGCATGGCGTTCATCGTCGACATCATGGTGCACGGGATCAAGCGCGGCTTCCCCAAGGAGAAGGTGCTCGCCTTCCTCGACTCGGTCCTGGCCCAGAAGGCCACGGCGACCATGCGCACCAAGAGCGTCCTGACCTCCATAGTCAGAGCCATGGTCAAGCTGGCGACCACCAAGAAAGAGATCAAGGCGGCCCGCAAGCTGCTCAGAAAGCGCGGCCGCAAGCTCGCCAGGCTGGTCAGGAAGGACAAGAACCGCAAAGACTGGCCCAAGGTCTTCAAGGAGGCCGACAAGAAGCTCAAGAAGAAGGCCAAGAAGGCCTCCTAGAGGCCGAGCCCCAGACCAAGGAGGCGGTGTGGTCTGGGGGTCGTGAGGGTT
>JAJRWW010000697.1 GCA_024276595.1 Myxococcota bacterium | reverse complement strand
GGAAGTCGAGGTTGCACAGGGAAGGAATGAAGACCCCCGCCGCCTTGGCCGCCTCCAATATGTACGTGCCGGCCTCGACCTGTACGGTCTTGTCGTCTATGGTCACCTGGATCATGGGATAGCTCTTTTTTATGACACCAGTACGGCGTCGTCCTTGCACGCGTCGAGGCAGGTGCCACACTGGATGCAGGCGTCCTGGTCGATGGAGTGCGGCTGCTTGTTTTCTCCTGAGATGCAGTCGGTGGGACACGCCCGGGCGCAGAGGGTGCAGCCCGTGCAGGCCTTCGCGTCTATGCTGTACTTGATGAGGGCCTTGCAGGTGCCCGCGGGGCAGCGAGAGCGCAGGATGTGGTCCTCGTACTCGGAGCGGAAGTGGCGCAGGGTGGAAAGCACCGGGTTGGGGGCGGTCTGGCCCAGCCCGCAGAGGGCGCCGTCAGAGAGCGCCGCGCCCAGGTCCTCGAGCAAGCCCAGGTCCTCGATCCTGCCCTGGCCAGTGGTGATCCGGGTGAGGATCTCGTCCAGGCAGCTCAGCCCCTCCCGGCAGGGGGTGCACTTGCCGCAGGACTCGTCCAGCAGAAACTGGATAAAGTACCTGGCCACGTCCACCATGCAGGTGCGGTCGTCCATGACGATGAGGCCCCCGGAGCCCATCATGGAGCCGGCCTCCTGCAGGGTGTCGAAGTCCACCGGAAGGTCGAGCTTGTCCTCTGGAAGGCAGCCGCCCGAGGGCCCGCCCGTCTGCACCGCCTTGAAGGCGCGTCCATTGGGGATGCCGCCGCCGATGTCGAAGACAATCTCCCGCAGGGTAATGCCCATGGGCACCTCCACCAGGCCGGTGTTGATCACGTTCCCCACCAGGGAGAACACCTTGGTGCCCGAGCTGCCCCCCCACGGGCTGGAGGAGACGTCCCCCGTGCCGATGGAGCCAAACCAGTCGGGCCCTCGGTCCAGGATCTGCCCCACGACCGCCCAGGTCTCGACATTGTTGAGCACCGTGGGGCGGTCTCTGTACCCGTACTCCACCGAGTGAACGTACTTGGCTCGCGGCTCCCCGGCGCGGCCCTCCATGGAGGCCATTAGCGCCGTGGACTCGCCGCACACAAAGGCGCCGGCGCCCTGGTGCACGGCGATGTCGAAGGCGAAGTCGGTGGACATCACCGAGTCGCCCAGCAGCCCCCAGGAGCGAGCCTGGTCCAGCGCCTTGTAGAGGCGCTCCAGGGCCAGCGGGTACTCCTTGCGGATGTAGACGAAGCCCTCCCGGGCGCCCACCGCCCGGGCGCCGATGAGCATCCCCTCAATGACCGCGTGGGGGTCCGCCTCCACGATGGAGCGGTCCATGAAGGCGCCAGGGTCGCCCTCGTCGGCGTTGCAGACGACGTAGGGCGTTTCGTGGCGCTCCAGGGCAGCATCTCGGCAGCTCTGCCACTTCAGCCCGGCGGGGAAGCCGCCCCCGCCTCGACCGCGCAGCCCGGAGCGGACCACGGCCTGGATGATCTCCTCGGGCTCCATCTCCTCCTGCAAGACCTTGCGCAGCCCCTGGTAGGCGCCGCGTCCCAGGGCGTCGGAGATGTCCTCAGGGTCCAGCAGGCCGCGGTTGCGCAGGGCGACGGTCATCTGCTTGGCAAAGAAGGGGATGTCCTTCTCCAGCGGCACGCGCTCGCCGGTCTGGGGGTCGGTGTACTGGTTGTCGAGGAGGGGCTCTGAGCTCACCAGGTGCGACCTCACCAGCTCCGCTGCGTCCCTGTGGCCCAGGCGCTCGTAGAAGGCCCCCTCGGGCTGCACCACCACAATGGGGCCGTGGGCGCAGAAGCCGTTGCAGCCCGTGGCGGTGACCTTCACCTCCCGCTCGAGCCCCTGGGCCTTGACGGCCTCCTCCAGGCTATCCTTGACGGCCACAGAGCCCGCCGAGACGCAGCCCGTGCCCGCGCAGACGCACAGCTCTGCCCGGCGTCCGGCTCGCGCGGCCTGGGAGTCGGCGGCCAGCTCGTCCAGGTTCTGACATGTCACCTTAGGCATTGTCTGCCTCCATCTTGGCGGCGCGCTTGCGATATTTTTTCACCAGGCGCTTTACCTTGGAGGAGTCCAGGTCCCCGTGCAGGTCCGGGCCCACGGCCACCACCGGCGCCAGGGAGCAGCAGCCCAGGCAGCGCACCCCCTCCAGGGTGAAGAGCAGGTCCTCGGTGGTCTCGCCCGGCTCGACCTCCAGCTCGCGCGACAGGGCGTCCAAAGAGCGCGCCGCCCCTCGCACGTGGCAGGCGGTGCCGGTGCACACCTGCACAGAGAAGAGGCCCCGCGGCTCCAGGGAGAAGGCCTTGTAGAATGTGGCGATGTGGTACAGGCGCGCCATGTCGGTGGAGGTGGCCGCCGAGAGCTGCTCGAGGGCCGCCCGGGGCAGGTGCCGAAGCTCCTGCTGCACGTCCTGCATCATCTCAATTACAAAGGAAGGGTCCCGGCCCCACCGCTCGATGATGGCGTCGACCTTCCGGGGGTCTGTCTCCGCTTCGGTGCTCATGTTAGCTCCCTTGGATCGTCCCTATGGGTTGGCCACCGAGATCTGCCAGCGGGGCCTGTTGTGGGGGGCCTTGGCCACGAGCCCCTTGATCTTCTTGTCGCGCAGCACCGTGCCCAACCCACCTCGGCCGGCCTGCTTGAGCCGCGGGAGGCCCCTGCGGTGGTCGTAGAAGGAGAAGCTCAGGCAGCCGATGAGGGTGTGCTCCGCGGCCTCGCCAGCGGTTACAGAAGAGATGTGCTGCAGCTCCTGGGGCGAGTCGGCGAACATGTGGTGGAGCTGGTCGGCCAGGTCAACCGAGCCCGTGGCCTCGTGGGGTGCCGTCTCCACGGTGACCCTGCACCGCTTGCCGTCCACCACCACGAGCACGTCCTCGGATGCCTTGCCCTGGATCTCCAGGGCGTCAAAGCCCGCGAACTTGAGCAGGGGCCCGAAATGTCCCCCCACGTTGGAGTCGATCACCGAGCCGGTGAGCGGAGAGATCCCGCAGACGATGGACTTGCTGGTGCCCGAGAAGGCGGGGGCGCCCCCAAGGGGTCCAGCGCAGACGACGATCTCGTTGCTGGGGTCATCCCATGCAATGGGCCCGTCCAGGGCGTGCCACAGCAGGTACAGATCGAAGCCCTTGCCGCCCGTGAAGACATCCTTCATGTATCGGCTCACTGGCCTGATCTCGATGCGGCGCTCGGTGAGGTTGACGTACAGGGTCTGGTTGGCGTAGCCGCGGTCGAGGCGTACCGGCTCGTACTCGAGCTCGGCCAGCACCGCGTGGGCTGCCTTCATCTGTGCGAGGTCCATGACCGACTCCTTGGCTGGCTCCAGAGAGGTCAGACATAGCTTGGGGGATCGGAGAGATCAACCCCCCGGCACGATGAGGTCGTTGGGCTGGCAGACGCCTTCCTTGCAGACGGAGGAGTTGACACCAATGTCGGGGCTCCCGTAGCCGGCGCAGTTGTTGCCAAGCTGGTTGCAGCTCCTGGTGCAGTGGCCAGGGTCGTCGCTCAGAGCATCTGGCTGGTAGCACAGGCCGTCGGTGCACTGGCGATGGTCGAAGCACTCCTCCCAAAACCCCCTGGCGTGGTCCGCCCCCCGCAAGGGGATGCAGACCCCGTCACCGACGCCCTGGTCCTGGCACTGGTGCGGGACCGGCTCGGTGGGGCAGTCCGCGGCGCTGCCGCAGCTCTTGGCGCAAAAGCGCTTTCCGTAGTTGGTGAGCACGCCAAAGCGGCCACCCTCTGCGTCCACGCACAGGTGGCTGTCCTCGCAGGTGTCCTCTCCGGACACGCAGAAGGTCCCCTGGCGTCCGGGGGCCTCTCCGAGGAAGACATCCAGGGGCTCGTTCATTATGCAGTAGCCCGGCACACCGCCGCCGGGGTCGGGGTCCCCCGGGAGACACAGGAGGTCTGCAACCTGGTTGGGGTAGAGCCCGAGGCAGTCCATGTCCTCGCGGCAGGGCATGGAGCAGATCCCGTCGGTGGAGATGTTGGAGCCGGAGGGGGAGATGCAGCGCTGGCTCCCGTCGCCCTGAAGGTCCAGGCACTCGCTGTCCTTGCGGCAGGGCATGAGGGCAGGGTAGCCCAGGTAGCAGAAGTAGCTCACGTCCGGCTCCCCCGACTGCGGGAGCGGCGCGCAGGTGAACTGGTCGGGGCAGCCATGGTTTGTGGTGCGCAGGCCGTCGCAGGGGATGGTGCACACGCGCCCGGCTCCGTACACCTCTGCGCAGGACATGGTCTGGTTGCACAGGTAGGGCATCTGCGGGTCGTCACAGTCGAAGGCAATGGGCTGGCAGATGCCCTGGTGGCACAGCGGAGCGCCAGTGTTTCCCAGCAGGGGGCCGAAGTAGCAGTGGCTGAAGTGGGTGCAGGTCTTGGTGCAGGTGCGGTCCGGGTCCGTGGGCTCCCCCGTTGTGCCGATACAGGATGTCTCTTCGCCGTAGGCCTGGTGACACTGG
>JAJRWW010000696.1 GCA_024276595.1 Myxococcota bacterium | reverse complement strand
TGAAGGACCACAACCTGCGGTACGGGATCGTCTCCATGTGCATCGGCGGCGGCATGGGCGCCGCGGGCCTGTTTCAGAACCTGCGCTACAAGGGTTGACCCCTCGGGCTCGAGGAGCACGCGCTCAAGGGCCCCTGTCATTGTCTGCTGATCGCTGGTATATCTGTAGGGGGATACGCCACCGGAGGAGATCCATGCAAACGGTACAGCCACGTGGCCGGGCCCTTGTGGCCGCGCTTCTCGCCAGCACAGTGCTTGTCCTTGCCCCCCATCGGGCCCTGGCTGTGGACTACCACGTTGGCCCATCCCAGCCCCTCGGGAGCATCGGCGAGGTGCCCTGGGAGTCCCTGGAGCCGGGTGACCAGGTCTTCATCCACTACCGGAGCAACCCCTACCGAGAGAAGTGGGTGATCTGTCGGCGAGGCACCGAGGCGCAGCCCATCCTGGTGTCCGGCGTGCCGGGGCCCAACGGGGAGCTGCCGGTGATCAGCGGCGAGGACGCGGTCACCCCCTCAACGCTCAACTTCTGGAACGACGAGCGCGGCGTGATCAAGATCGGGGGCGCAAACACCCCTCCGGATCTATTGCCCGCGTGGATCATCATCGAGAACCTGGACGTGCGCTCCGGGCGCCCCCCCTACGGCTTCACGGACGACGGGGGCGGCCAGGCCACCTACGCGAACAACGCGGCGGCCATCTACGTGGAGAAGGCCGAGCACCTCGTCATCCGCGGCTGCATGATCCACGACTCGGGTAACGGCCTCTTCATCGGCGTGAACCAGGGCCAGACCCAGGATGTGCTCATCGAGTCCAACTGGATCTTCGACAACGGCATCGAGGGGAGGTTCTATGAGCACAACAGCTACACCTCGGCGCTGGGCATCACCTTTCAGTTCAACCACTACGGTCCTCTCAGGGCGGGCTGCGACGGCAACAACCTCAAGGACCGCTCCGCCGGCCTGGTGGTGCGCTACAACTGGATAGAGGGGGGCAACCGCCAGCTCGACCTGGTGGACGGCGAGGACGATCCCTCTGTGGTGAACCACCCTGACTACGGGCAGACCTTCGTGTACGGCAACGTCCTGGTGGAGCCCGACGGGGCGGGCAACAGCCAGATCGTTCACTATGGCGGCGACAGCGGCACCCTCTCGGACTACCGCAAGGGCACCCTGTACTTCTTCCACAACACGGTGGTCTCCACCCGGAACGGCAACACCACCTTGCTGCGCCTGTCCACCATGGACGAGCACGCTGACGTGCGCAACAACATCATCTACGTCACCGCTGGCGAGGGCTACCTGGCCATGCTCTCCTCGGACGGGGTGCTGGACCTTTCGCACAACTGGATCAGCGCCGGGTGGGTGGACAGCCACGACGTCCTGGACGGCGTCATCAACGACGACTCCACTGGGCAGGTGGGGGCTGAGCCCGGCTTTGTGGACGGCCCTGGCCAGGACTTCGAGCTGGCCGCCGGCTCCCCCTGCCTGGACGCTGCCGGGGACCTGCCCGCCGCCGCCCTGCCCGACAACCAGCTCCTGAGCCAGTACGTGGTCCACCGGGCGGGCACACCACGCCCGGTGGAAGGCCCCCCCGACCAGGGCGCCTTCGAGCGCTGCTCCGCCACCTGCCCCAGCGCCGACGCCAGCGTGGACCCTCCCCCTGACAGCGCTGTGGATCCCGTGCCCGACGGGGGCCCCTCCCCGTCCCCCGATGCCCAGGCCGACGACGCGGGCCCCGGGGACCCCGGCACCGCCGACTCGGGCTGCGGCTGCCAGAGCGGGGGCCGACCGGCCCTCCCCGCCCTGCTTGTGGCCATGGCCCTGCTGGGCCTGCTGTTGCGCCGCGAGGCTCGTCTGTAGGCCGGACATCCCACGTCCACGACCCCATGCGCACCAGCTTCATCGACTACTCGCGCCTCTACCACCAGGAGATCACCAGGTCGCCGCTGCCCGCTGTCCGCAAGGGCAAGTTCGTCCAGATCTGGCACGACGACAAAGACGAGCTCATCGTGGCGGCGCCAAGGGGCCTCGCCACCCTGCACGCCCACATCGTGGAGCGCTTCTTGACTCAGCACGGGGTTGCCGGCGAGTACACTGCCAAGCGCGACGTGTACCTGCTGCGGGCCAGCGGTGCTCGGCGGGGGCCACTTCGAGCTGGACGAGGGGGCTCCTCTGCTGCGCCTGCACGGCTTCTCCCATGGGTATGGCCCCTTTGAGCGCCAGGGCCTCGAGGACCGGCTGGCCACCTGCCCCGAGCTGGAGGGCTACGAGATCGTCGTGGAGTAGGGCCGCGGACCGCCTCCCTTGCCGTCCCCATGGCCGGGGGATCCGCCCTATCGCCCTGGCGAGGCCGGGACCATCCCGCCCTCGCCCCCACGGCGCCGCTCCTGGTACTTGGCTCGCTGGAGCCACGCCTCGTAGTGCTCGATGATCGCCTGGACCAGCAGCCCCCCCAGCTTCTTTCCCCCCTGGGGGTTCATGTGCGCCAGGTCACCCCACATGAGACCGGCCTTGCGCCACCTGAGCGCCGCCTTGTCGCCGCCCATGGCCGCGAAGGTGTCCCAGAAGGCACAGCCCTCCGCGAGGGCCACCTTGCGCATGGCGTCCCGCAGGGGCGCGGTGCGCGGGTGGGAGAACCTGCGCAGGTGCACCCGATCCACCGGCCCCAGCACGAGACAGCTCGCCTGGGGCCTGGCCTTGCGCATCCTCCTGATGAGCTTCGACCACATGGGAGGATACCTCCGGATGGGGATCTCCTGGTAGGACTCGTTGGTGCCAAAGCCGAGCACCATCAGGTCCGGCCTGCGCCAGGCGATCTGCCTGGCCCAATGGGCGGGGTCGTTTCTGAGCAGGTCGTGCATCTGCGCCCCCTTGAGCCCGAGGGAGTCGTAGATGACGCCGGGGACCCGACGCTCCAGGGCCACGCCAAAGATGCGGTTCTGCCCGAAGCCGAGGTTGAGGACGCCAAAGCCGTGCACACCGTCGGGCACGCGGATCTCCAGCAGGACCTCTCTCTTCTCCGCCGCCCTGGTGTTGACCGTCTGCCTCACCTCGCCGTCCACCTTCAGCCGGAAGCGGCCTCCCAGAGGGTGCTGGAGGTACGACACCTGAAACAAAGACACGTGCCGCCCCACCCGGTAAGACTCCTTGGTCCTGTATCGCGACACCGCCCCAAAGCGCGAGCTCAGAGCGTGCAGACCAGCGACTCCGTACCAGTGGTCCCTCTTGTAGCCCTGGGCCACGCCAGCGAAGCTCCAACCCCTGGCCCAATGCCAGACGTCCGAGTGCAGGTAGGAGGGGGGGGTGCCCACCATGAGAAACCCATGTCCCGCATCCCCGAAGCGCTGCTGCAACCTGTAGCGGATGGTGGAGGTTATGTTGTCCGACACGATCTGCGAGTCGCCCCAGTGGCAGACTCGCGTGATGGCGCCAGGCCTGCGAAGGGCTGTCCGCCGAAGGGCCTTGAAGAAGCCCTCCAGGCCGTTGCGGCCCGGCGGGTCCTCGATCACCTGCACAGTGGTCTTCAGAGGAGGCGGGGGGCTGTACTTCTGCTGAGCCGCCATGGGCAGAGGTCCGGCGCCGCGGAGGCCTCGGTCCGCGGCCCCCGGAAAGAACTTCGGCCTGGGCGGGTCCACCGGCATCCCCTGGTAGAGGCGGTGACCCACATAGAGCGCCGAGGCCATGAGCAGAAAGCAGCCCACGGCCAGGGCGGTGCGCTCACGGAGGACCCTCGGGCCGGTCACCTGGAGCCTCTCCCTGGGCTCCCCGGGCTCGCCTGGAAAGCCGTCCGCCACGTCGCCCGACCTCGTGAGCTCCCTGCCTTCCGGTTGACCTCTGCGAGGGGCGCCAGGTGCTTGCCGCCGCGGTGGGTTTCCGAAACGCATGGTGTGTGGGCCCTCAGAACTGGAAGTAGATGTACGGCACAACCTTCGAAGAGGCAACCGAGTAAACCAGCGCCGCCACGGCGGTCATTATCGCCGCCTGGACAAAAAAGGGCGTCCGCGCGAAGAGGCGGCGCAGGAAACCTACCCAGTCCTCCGGGAGGCAGTGCAGCGTCCAGGCGGCCAGGAGCGCCAGCGTCACGGTGGGAACCACGTTTGCGGTGCCAGGGGTACCCTTGGCGAGCTGCGACAGGATGGCCAGGGCGTGACCAAAGCTCTTGGCTCGGAAAAAGATCCACGCGAAGCAGACGAAGTGAAAGGTGAGCAGGATCATCCCGATACGGACCACGGTGTCGAGAAGCACCGCCGCGCTGGCTCGGGCCACCTTTGCCCAGCCCGGGTCCCTGGGGCCCAGGTGGATCAGCGCCCCGGTGACCATGGTGACCAGCGGCACCGGCCCCCTGAGGCGCTGAAAGGCGCGCGTGAGCGCCAGGGCCGCGCCGTGCAGCGCACCCCACAGGACAAACGTCAGGGCCGCGCCGTGCCAGAGCCCCCCCAGGAGCATGGTGACCGCCAAGGCCATGTAGGTCCTCCCGGGACCCCTTCGGGAGCCACCCAGGGGGATGTACAGGTAGTCCCGGAGCCAGGTGGAGAGGGAGATGTGCCAGCGCCTCCAGAAGTCACGCAGGTTGGTCGCGACGTAGGGGGATCGGAAGTTGTCCGGGAGCCTGAAGCCCAGCAGCAGCGCGGCCCCGATGGCCACGTCCGAGTAGCCCGAGAAATCGCAGTAGATCTGGAAGGCGTAGCCGTAGACCGCCGCCAGGACCTCCGCGGAGGTGAACCACGTGGGGTTTTCGAACACCCGGTCCACGAGATTCACCGCCAGGTAGTCCGCTATGCACACCTTCTTCACCAGGCCGCTGAGGATCAGAAACAGCCCCACTCCGCCCATCTCCCGGCTCAGGCCCCGGGGCCTGCTGAGCTGGGGCAGAAACACCGAAGCCCTGACAATGGGCCCTGCCACGAGCTGGGGAAAGAAGGAGACAAACAGGAGAAACTGCCAGTAGCTGTCGGCCGGCTCTAGCTGTCTCCTGTAGATGTCGATGGTGTAGGACATGGACTGGAATGTGAAAAAGGAGATGCCCACCGGCAGGGCAACCCCCAGGAGCACCGGGTCCACGGCCAGGCCCGCGGCCGTGAAGGCGGCGGCCACCTGGGTGGAGAAGAAGTTGAAGTACTTGAACACCGCCAGCACGCCCAGGTCGGAGACGAGCGAAACCGACAGCAGCAGCCTTCGACGAGATGGCACCGTCGTACGGTGGATGGCCCCGCCGACCAGATAGTCCACACTGGAGGTGAAGACGATCAGGAAGAGGTACCAGGGGTTCCAGTTGGCGTAGAAGAAGTAGCTGGCCGCCAGCAGAAAGAGGGTCTGCGCCAGCCGCCACCTGGCCAGGAGCCAGGTAATACCAAAAACAACAATCAGAAAAACGATGAATTCTACGCTGTTAAACAGCACTGCTCTGCTCGCAAACCCTTCGTCCGGGCACCATACCCGCCCCGCCCCGGCTTGCCAAGGGCCCCCTCACAGGCGGCTCCACCGAGGCCGAGCCACACCTCCTTGACAGGGCGATGGACGACGGGCAATGTCCGGGCGGTCATGCGCAAGCTCAGCCTCATCTTCCTGCTCCTCGGAGTAGCGCTGCTCGGGTACCTGGTCTACAGGGTTGGCCCAGGGAGGCTGCTTCACGACATGGCCCGCATCGGCCCCTCCTTGCTGTGGGTGCTGCTGGTGGGGTTGGGCTCCATGCTCTTTCTGGCCGTAGCCTGGAAGGAGCTGCTGTACCCCGAGCGCACCAGCGCCACCGTGTGGGATCTGTTGAGCGCGGGTCTGGTGGGCTTCGCGGTCAACGAGCTCACCCCGGGGAGCGTGGCTGGTGAGCCCATAAAGGGCGCTCAGCTCCGGGGCAAGGTTCCCCCCGAGGACATCGTCTCATCCCTGATCCTGCACAACTACCTTTATATCATCACCAACTTCCTCCAGATTGCCCTGGGCGCCCTCATCGGCCTGCTCTGGCTCGACCTGGCGCCAGCGCTCATGTGGGGCACAGTCGCCGTCACCGTGGTGGTGGCGGGCATCCTGGTGCTGCTCACGCTGGCTATTCGC
>JAJRWW010000695.1 GCA_024276595.1 Myxococcota bacterium | reverse complement strand
CATCCCGAAAGAGACGCTCACCCTTGTCCTCATGTTCCAGGACGGCCATGGCAACCCTCTGGGCGGCCATGAAGGCAGACATGCCCCGCTCCATGGAGGTCATGTCCAATGGATCATAGCCGGCCTCCTCCAACGCCTCCGCGATCTGATCTGCCGGTCCAGAGAGTCCCCGCGGCGGCCTCAGCAGATCGCCCCCCCCAGAGGCTCGCCTCCCTGGCCTGCGCCTGGCACGTGCGGACCTCTTGCTGAGCCAGGAGCGTGACCCCTTCCCAGTCCTGTTCTTCTTCTTGTTCTTCTTGTTCTTCTTGTTCTTGGCCCTTCGTCCCATGTTCTCTCGCAGTCTTGGCGCCACAAGCGCCTTCGAAGCTCCAAAGCTACCTGGAGCACAGTACTACAAAAACGAACCTAGTCATGGATCAACTGACCCGAAACACCTAGACACCGGTGCTTCCTTTTTGTGCCGGAAGCCAATCGCTCGGCCTCCCGTGGGCGGTGATGAGCACCGCCCTTTTGGCTCGGGTGCATGCGACGTAGAAGAGGGCGCGCTCTCGTTCGACGGCCTCGGCTCGAACGGCCTGGTCGTCTGAGCGGGTCACCGACGCTCTCCATGGCATGTACTCCTCGTTCACGCCAGCGATGACCATCCGGGAGTACTCGAGACCTTTCACGCGGTGCATGGTGGCGACTCGGAGGCCCGGGGCGGAGGTGTCCTCGGCCGCGGAGCGCTTGACCGGGTAGGTCTCGATGCCTCGCCTTTTCATGGCTCGCTCGTACTTGTCCCGCAGGTCCTTGGTGCGCGCGACGAGACAGGTCTGCTCGGCAGGGCCGCTTCCTACCCCCTTGGCGATGGCGTCGGCCTCCTCGTCGATGCTGTCGTAGATCTCCATGCGGGGCGGGTCCCCGTGCATGAGGGACTTGTAGCCCTTGGATGAGTCCTGGCCGCCATCGAGGTCGTCAACCTCCACGCCTTCAAGCAGGGCCACGGCGAACCTCCGGATCTCGTCAGTGGTGCGGTAGTTGATGCGAAGGCGCCGGCCGCGCCTCCCCCGGACGTTGACGCCGGCACGCCCGAGGACGACCTTCTTGCGGTATATGCGCTGGTGACCATCCCCGACAATGAACAGGTCGTCGGGACGCTCCTTTGGGATGATCTGCCTCAAGAGCACAAAGGCGTTGGTGCTCATGTCCTGCGCCTCATCCACTATCACCGAGCGGTAGCTCACCCGGACGTCTCCTCGTCCCAGCAGCGCAGCCGCGTCACGCAGGGCGTCCTCGGGTTCCCGGAGGTTGCTTCGGTCGAGCTGGTGCCGGTACTCCTCGAAGACCGGCCAGATCTCCTTGCGCTGTCTTCGGCTGAGCCGCACACCCCGCCCGGCGCGGCTGGCGCGAACATAGTCCTTCTCCTGCTCGCAGCCTTGGGGTTGAGCCACCAGCTCCCACTCGTCGCGGAAAAAGGCGGGGGCATACCTGCCGGTGGGCGCAAGAGCAATGGCGTTGTCCCAGGCCCGCTTGAGCCGCGGATCGCCCGGCCAGTATGCAATCTCGTACTCATAACCGCTTCGCTTGAGCAGACCCGTCACCCACTTGTCCAGGTGCACGATCTCCATTCTGCGGAGAGCCTCGGGGCTGGACAGCTTCTGAAGGTTTGCCTTGATGTCGGCTGCGAGGTTCTTGGTGAACGTGGTGAAGAGGAGCCGGTCATTGTCGCCAGTGAAGGTCTGCTCGGCCAGGTACACGGCCCGGTGCATTGCGACCACGGTCTTCCCGGTGCCCGCTCCGCCGAGCACTCGAACCGGGCCCTTCCAGCTCCGATGGACGAGCTGCCGCTGGCTGGGGTGCAGAAACACCCGCCACTTCTCCATGGGCGCGTCGAGCATGGCCTCCAGCGCCTCGTCGCTGGTAACCACCACGAAGCGCCGCTTCGAGGTGTCCCGTTCAAGGGCGGCCTCGAAATCGGACGTGTCCACGTTCTCCACGGGTGTGCTGGCGAGGGCTTGCTCCACCTCCTCCAGGGAGTCCCCCTCGGCAAGGAAGAAGAGGGCCTCATATGCCTCGTCGGGCAGCGCATCTTGAAGCGCATCGAGCTGCTCGGCTGTGTGGATCTCCCGGACCTTCTCCAGCAGCTCGTCTGGCACGCCGACTCGCTTCAGCTCGCGGTCCCTGATCCTTTCGTAGAGCGGGGGCACTGCCGCCACAGCCGGCTCCGGCGACACCACATCCACCGCCTCCGTGCTGAGGACCTGCAACGAGCCCGTCTCCGGGTGGATGGCAACGCGCCTGTTCTTTGCCCAGGCCATGGCGTCGTCGTGGTTGTCCACCCACAGGAGCACGTAGACGTTGCCCTGCTCCGGCTTGAGCACGATGGCCCGGTAGGCCTGGTCGATCCGAACGGTCTTCAGATTCTGGTCGGCAAAGGTGCTGATGCTCTCGTAGTTGATCGCCGAGGCGGTGGGGTTCTCCCGGAACAACCGGATGAACTTGTTGACCTTCTTTTGCTGAGCCCGGGGGATCTTCGCGAACGCGTCGAGGAACTCGTCAAAGATCGCCACTCGAAACGTGTTCTTCAAGGGGCGCATCAGGAGGCTCCTTTCTTCTTCAAAGCGGTGATGACCGCGTCTGCGCCGTCGAGATCTTCGAGCACGAAGATCTTCCAGTCATGGGCGGCCCTTCCCTCGGCCTCCTTCAGTCGCCGGCGGTCGGTGATCGCCACCTGGGCTCCCTCCCAGAGAAGCTCGGCTTCGGCCCAGGCGCCACCGCGACTGTCGAGGATGTCCATGCCCACCTCTGGCTGCGGCATCCCGGCATCCATAAGCTCAGTGCAGAGGGGGCGAAACTCCTCCTCGACCTCGTCCAGGTCTGACCACGGGACATCGCCCGGTGCGGATCGAAGCTGGGCCAAAGGGGTGTAGTCCTGCCTGTCCACCCATGACCGTGTGACGAACCAGATGTTCCGCTGGAAGCGGAGGAGCTGGAACAGCCGCAGAAAGGCGTTCCAGCCCTCGCGAAAGCCCGACTCCTCCAGGTTGTCTTCCCGGTCATCCAGCACGGCCAGGGCTCGCACCTGGCTGCCATCGTGCACGGCGAACAGTGAGATCCACCGGCTGAGATCGCCATCGTCAATGCAGATCAACCTGGCCTGGCCGACTGCAAGAACCGAGCGTGCTGACGCCGGTGCATAGGTGGAGATGGCCTCGTTCCAGAGGTCGACGTGCTGTGTGTCGGCCCGTCTCATGCGACTGGCCAGCAGAGTTTTCCCAACTTGCTCCCAGGGAGAGGGCGCTCGCTGGCCCAGCTCGGAAATGAACACGTCGAAAATGGGGCGCTCCGCCAGATCCGCCAGGCCTACCAACCCCGAGCGCCCGAGCAGGTCACGCAGCATCTGCACGTCCGGGTGTAGAAGGTTCACGCAGGAGCTGGGCTTGCTCATCAGAACCTCGTCCAGATCCCACCAGGTGAACGACCACACGTCCCACTGGCCAGAGGCCATGAGCACCATCCGCTGGAGCAGGTCCAGGCCGATCCGTGTCTTGTGGAAT
>JAJRWW010000694.1 GCA_024276595.1 Myxococcota bacterium | reverse complement strand
TCAACCGCTCGGACCAGGGCGGCTATGGAACATTCTCCCCGTCACGCCCGGCCTCCGGGGATGACGATCCGAGCTGACTGGCTCACATCCGCGCGCCTGGCTGTTGTTTCAGCGTGACCTTGTGGATGTCCTAAAAGAGTGGATCGAGGATCTCCGGCATGTTGTGAGTCCAGGAGGTGGTGCGTTGCGGTACCTCGAGCTGCTGGTAACATACGTATTGAGTGTGAACGAGGAAGTGTCAGTGAATGCGCTGGCCGAGTGTCTATCACCCCTTGGAGAGGATGCGCAGGAGATGCCAATGACCGTTGGAGAGCGGCTGATTGAAAAAGGCCGCCAGGAGGGCCGCCAGGAGGCACTCTTGCTGCAGTTAGGGTCGATTTAGACCCTTCCACGGTCTCCGAACCGTGGCCCCATTGAAGCAATAACCTGAGAGGGACGCTCGCATTTTTGAAAGATGCTCTCCAACCAGGCACTGTTCCGATGAAGCAATAACCCCGAGAGGGACGCCCGTGTTTTTGAAAGATGCTCTCCAACCAGGCATTGTGCCAAGCCCAACGTCTGCCTCTCCCTGGGCGAGGAGGCCGGGGGCGAGGAGGCCGGGGGCGAGGAGGCCGGGGGCGAGGAGGCCGGAAAGGGGCATTGCCTGAAGCTCTGCGACAAGGACTCCGACTGCCCCAAGGGGCTCCGCTGCACCAGCCGCCACGACAAGCACGCCGGAGAGGTGGAGACCTTCAGCCTTCCGCCTTCTGCCTTCAGCCTTCCGCCTTCAGCCTTCAGCCTTCAGCCTTCAGCCTTCAGCCTTCTGCCTTCTGCCTTCTGCCTTCAGCCGCAAGCCAGTGGTGGAGCGCGGCGGCGACTGCACCGCGCCCGACAGGGTCCGCAAGGCCGGCCTGCGCTGCTTCAAGGGAAAGTGCATGACCACCTGTAGTGCCGACAGTCACTGCCCCGACCTGGGGCACACGCTGCGTCCCAGTGCTGGTGGACGCCATCACCGCCTCGGCACAGGAGCACCTCTTCTCCGTCTGCCTCCCGGCCACAGGTGGTCGAACCAAGAACAAGCCCTGCTGCCAAGACATAGAGCTTCTGAGAAAGCATGGATTGCCTCCGCGCTGCGACACGAGTGCTCTGCCTGGGCATCAGTGCACTGGAGGAACCGCCTCCATCTCTTCGTGCAGGTACAGGGAGGGATCCTGGAGCCTCCTCTTGAGCTTCTCGTAGGTATCACCTCCGGATGTCTCGCTGAGCACCACATGCCCGCTGGCATCAGCGAGGGCAGCGAAGTCGATTCCCCCAAGCAGTGCTGCAAGGTCGAGACGCGTTGTGATGCGGGTGACGCCGTCCTCCTTCACGGTGGCGGCGTACTCCAGGCCGGTCACTGCAGCTTCCACGTCCACACTGATCTGAAAGCTCCAGAACGTCGTCCCATCCCGCGTGGCACTACCTCTTAGCAAGAGGGTGTGCTCCCACAGATCGCTCTCCCGGTCCACGGGCTCGGTCGTCCCTGCAAAGACAGGGGCGTAGTTGGCATTGCAGAGCCGCAGTCGGATGCTCCCGTCGAAGTAGTGTCCTATTGGGACCTGGCTCATGGCGATCTCCGCAGGCTCACGCGTCAGATCTACGGCCCAGGAACCCGCTACCACTGTCTCCCTGTCTGCCTCACCCTGTGGGTGGCCGGCGTGCTTTCGTGCATGTACAAGCAGCGCCGAGTAGCCTGCGGCCTCGACCTCCGTGCCGTAGATCCGAAGGTCTCCAGCAACAAGGAAACCCTCCTGTAGGACAATGGAGTACTCGCCCACCCGGCCGCCGGGAGGGAAGTAGGCGCCCAGCCGAAGGGACACCGGGTGGGTTGGTACGGCCTCGCTACCAGGCGCGCAGCTCCAAGGCAGCAGGAGAACGCACGCTGCCGCTTTTGCTACCATCGCTCTTGTCGTCAAGCGGAACCTCATTGCCGATCAAACCACTCGGGTGGCAGCCCGGTGCAGCGCAGGCAGCACAGCACGCCATCCAGATCCCAAAGGTGGTGGAAAGAGACCTGTGCGTCGCACCGTCGACAGCGAACCTTGGCCACCCGCGCGGCCGCCGGGTGGAGCCGACGCAGGCGATGCTCCTCGATGCTGCAGAGCGCCTCCACACGGGCCACGAGAAGCCGATCCACCAGGCTCTGTACGGCACTCCGATAGATTGTCCGAGCCCGCAGATCGTTGCCGGCCAGACGAGGCTCAAGGAGCTGCACATGGCGCGGCAGCTCTACCTGCCTTTCAGAGCCGGTCAGAAGCAGAAGGGTGCCGGTGACAGGATGGTAGACAAGAAGGTCGCAGGTCGGATTCCCCCTGGGCAAGAGCAAGGGTGCAGCCCTCCGCCAGGCGACCATGAGCCGCAGGGAGAAGACCATGTCGCTTTCCTTGGCCGCCTGGACCCTAAGCAGATCCAAGCCGTCGAAGAACTCCTCGAGGTACGCTGCAATGCGCCATCCAAGGACGATGCCCGGGCTGAGATATCCCTTCCGCAGGGCGATCCGCTGGACCTCCATGGGCACGATCATGGCAGAGCTTCACCTGGCGAGGGGAATGGTCTGGAGCCCCTGGATCCCTGTCGCTGTCACCCACACCGCATCCGGGTATCGGTCCGTGAACTCGGCGGTCACCTCGACCTCAAAGGGCGCCGCACCCACGCCGACCTGCAGCTCTTGCAGGCCACCGAACCCGATCTCTCCAAGGGAGAGCTGCAGCACGAAGCGGTCTTCCTCCAACCACTCTGCGTGCAGTGAGGAGGGTATCGGCCCAGTGGTCCAGTGGCAGCCAGCGTGCTTGCGTAGGTTGGTGACGCTGCGACAATCGCCGTCCCAAAAGCGCGCATTGCGTGCGATGACCTGGAGAGAATGGCCGACGATCTGGGGGTCTGGAGGAATGAGAAATATCTCAAAGGAACCATGCTCCACAGGGAAAGGGACGTGGGTCCGCAGGTCGAGGTACAGAACGTCCTGCTCCACGGCGAAGTAAAGGTGCGCCAGGTCAGCCATGCAGCTCGCATCTGTGCTCTGGCAGTCTCCCTCTGGATCTCCCTCACTCTGAATGGGTTGCCAGTCGTGCCGGTCCCACGGGAGCTCAGGCGCGGCATCTGCCTGGGCAGCATCGAACGTCCAAGGGGCCGCATCCACCAAGGAATCGGTGGAGCTGCCTGCTCCGCAGGCAACCACGTGAAGCGTCAGCAGGGCTGGCACAGCCAAGAGCCGGATCTGGTGGCGAGAGTCGTGGGGAGCGAGCATCATGCAGACCTTTCAAGGAAGCTGGAGGTGGCAAGTGAGTAACACGATACTGCGATTCATAACACGCCTGGCGCGAGTGTCAACCAGGGCGCGAGATCTTCTCAGGGCCTCGGACAAAGTCCTGAGTTGCCGGATGTCCAGCTCGCTGGGCGAGCGCATCACGGCCACGGAGAGCTGGAAACAGCCGCAAACGTGGTTGGTTCAGCAGTATTTCGCGGTTTTTGTACAGACTCCACCCCAGGCCTTCGGTGGCGGTCAAAACGTGATCCATTTCCGGCGGTGTGAGAGATCCACCTGAGGTTGCGGTGCGGTGGGATGGTCGCGGCACAGGTCGTCGTACTCGCATAGGGCCCGCGGCTCGGTCTGGCTCTCTTGGAGCGTCTGTTGCACTCGCGCCCAGGTGGCTTCGGCCACGTACTCATCGAGCCGCCGAGGCCGGGCGCGGGCCTGCAGGATCGATTCGATGGCGTGGTGGTCGTAGGCGCCGTAGGCAGTGGCGTGCTCCATGGCGGCCACGAGGTCTTCGGTGTCGTAGCGCTGGCGCAGCGCCAGGACCTGGCGTGCGTGATAGGCCGCAGAGCGAGGGCGTGCTTTTTCCAGCCCGGACATAAAGCTCACCGCCTTGGGCCCTAGCACTTCGTAGGTCACCCGAAGCTGGTCCAGGTTCGGGCCCTGGTGGTCGCGGCGAGGCCGATGTCGGGGGTCGGTGACATCCTCGCCGGCCCCCTTGCGTCGCAGCTCATGACGGGCGATGCACTCCAGGTCAGCGCCATAGATGAAAAGCTCGTCCTGGGTGATCCGCACCGGCAGGATGTCGGTCACGTGCTCGTAGTCTACCGAGTAGCGATTGCCGTCCCATGCCACGAAGCCCTCCACGTCGCAGACCCGGTAAACCACCCGCGCTGTGTCG
>JAJRWW010000693.1 GCA_024276595.1 Myxococcota bacterium | reverse complement strand
TTGAGGAGGTCCTCGAGTCGCTGGCGTCCTTGGCGTCCTTGTGGAGGTCGGCGCTCCTGCTGTCCCTTGCGTCCATGGCCTTCACGGCGTCCATGGCCTTCACGGCGTCCATGGCCTTCACGGCGTCCATGGTGTCCATGGTGGTGTGAGCGCCGCGGCGCCCCAGGGTCCTCGGGGCTCCCATGGGGGAGGCGGTCGAGGAGATTCGCTCCCTCCTCTGGGCGCGCTCGGTCCTGGCCTGGAGCAGCACCGCCACTGCGAAGACGACCACCGCCACCACGACAACCCCCGCGACAGCGAGGGCTGGCACCAGCCAGCGCGGATCTGTGGCCCGTTTCGGGGCAACGAAGATGGGAGCCCCTGGGAGGGCCTTGCCGTGGCCAGCCTCCTGGCGCCTGTACGGGCCACCCCCGTCCTCGGGCCGTGCCAGCCTGGGCTCCACCCTGGACCACAGCGAGGCGAGGCGCTCCTCGTCCACGGGCGGGTCTGCCAGACCGCCCAAAAGCGCATCTATCCGGCGCAGGTCCGCGAGCTCAGCCCTGCAGGTGGCGCAGCGGGCCAGGTGTGCCGAGATCTCCTCGGCAGCCTCGGGCTCCAGACGCTCCTCAAGGAGGTCCGAGAGGCTCTTTTTCGCTTCGGTGCAGTCCATCCTCGGTGCTTCGTTCTCCGCGCAGGGCGCGGCTCAGCCTGGCTCGCAAGGCCCGCCTGGCCTCGCTGATGCGCCAGGCGACGGTTCCCTCGGCGCAGTCCACTAGCTCGGCGATCTCCTTGTAGCTGCGGCCCTGCACTGCGTGCAGGACCAGGGCGACCCTCAGGTCGGGCTTCAGAGAGTCCATGGCTTGCAACACCTTGCGGTACAGGTTGCGGGCCTCCAGGCGTCGGCGGGGGTCCTCGCTGCCCGCGAGCAGCCGGCTCACCGCATGTGGGAGCAGGGCGTCGTCCTCCAGGGGGACGGTTCTCTTCCGGTGCGCGCGGTTTAGCAGGTTCAGGGAGCTGTTTATCGTGATTCGGTACAGCCAGGTGAAGAGATCGCTCCTGAAGTCGAAGCTCTCCAGGGCTCGGAAGGCCTTCACAAAGGTGTCCTGGGTGAGGTCATCCGCGTCGGCGTGGTTGCGCACGATCTCCAGGGCGGTGATGTAGACCCTTCGCTGGTACAGCCTCACCAGCTCTCCGTAGGCCTCCCGGTCGCCCTCCCTGACGGCCAGGACGAGCTCTCTGTCTCGCTGCCGACCCTGGTCGCTCATGGCGCCCCCCGGGGGCGTCCGTCGGTGGTCTGGGATGCTGGCTTGCTCATGCCCGTAAGACAGGTGAGAGCCAGCCTTCCTTGGGAGGTGCTGCCAAGGAGGGGGCTCATGGAGGCGGCTCCGGAGGCTCCGAGGGGGCGCACGGGGGTGGCTCCGACCCCACCGTGCGTCGAGCCAGCTCTCCTGCCAGGGTCTGAGCGGGCCCGAGGGTGGCGTCCAGCTCCGCGAGGCCCTTCCTGGCTCTGGCGAGGTCCCCCAGCGGCGTCGCCGCGTCGCCCGTGCCCCAGCATTCCCGCAGCCTCTCCTCCAGGGCGGCGATCTGGTGCTGGAAGGTCTCCCGGGCGGTCTGCGCCCGCTCCAGGATCGCCTCCAGCTCCTGCTGCAGGGCCAGCAGGAGGCGCACCGCGGCCTCCCCATCCAGGTCGCGCACCAGCAGGTCCAGCTCCAGTCGGGCCAGCTCGTGCAGCAGATCCAGGAGCTCCTTGGGATCGTCGACCATGGGGACGACTATACTGGATCCCGGCGGTGGTCCCGGGGCAAAAATTTGCCACATGTAGGGATAGGTAGTATTGTGTATACAAGAAGCACACCTGGCATGGAGGCACAGGGCCATGAAGCTGGATCGCAGACAGAACAGGTTGTATCTCACGCGCAACACCGAGTATCACGTGCGAAACCGCGAGTGTGTCGGGGTGCGCTGCCGCCGCACCGGGCGCTGGCTGGGGCGTCACCCGGCCCTGCGCTCCTACCTGCTGGGGGGCATGGACCGCAAGGCCAAGGTGTTTCACCTTCCGGTGGAGGGGGCGCGGCTGGTGTTCGCCACCCGCACCAGGGACATCCTCACCTCTCCCCTGGTGGATGTGGTGCGACCGGAGAAGCCGTGCGTGGAGCAGTACACCTGGCGGCTGCGCGCCGGCGTCATCGAGGCAGCCGCCTGACACGACGTGCTGTCACCGGGGGCAAAAGCCGCCTCGGGCTGGATGTCACCCCCTGGCGCCTCCGCCGTCCGGCTCCTTTCGCAGCTTGGCGAGGTAGCCCATGATGGTGTCGAAGACCGCCTCGGCCTCCATGTCCTGCATCATCTCGTGGCCGCTCCGCTCGAACCAGTGGATCTCCCGGTGCTCGGAGGAGACTCGCTCGTAGATCACGTTCGCGGCCACCGGGGCGATGACCTGGTCGCCCTTGGAGTGCAGCACGCACAGGGGGACGCTCACCTCCGATAGCCTGGACTCGATGGTCCTCGCGTAGTCGAAGAGAGAGGCGAAGGAGTCGGTTGTGAACCGGGGGTAGTTCTCGGATGTCCCCTTGAGCGAGGTGTCGTTGAAGGCGTTGGGGCTGGGCCAGGAGCCCACCACCCTGGAGATGAGAGGCGTCAGCCCGGCGAGAGGGTCTCGAAAGCGCAGGGCCGCCGCCACGGTCAGCGCCGCCGCCACCTTCTCCTGGTGATTCATGGCCAGCTCCAGGGCCACCAGGCCCCCCATGGAGAGCCCCACCACCGCCACCGCGTCCACCTCGCCCGCCAGGTCCAGCAGGGCCGCCTCGGCGTCCTCGTACCAGTCCCTCGCGGTCACCCCCCGGAGGTCCTCGTAGGAGGTGCCGTGACCCCTCAGGACGGGCATGCGGTATGGAATGGAGGCGCTCTCCAGGGCGGGCACCAGGCCGTCCACCGTGCGCAGGCTAGAGGTGTAGCCGTGCAGGAGCAAAACCCCGAGCCTCTCGTGGCGGGGAAGCGCAGGCACCGGTACCTTGAGAGGGATGTAGTTGCGCTCGTGGTCCACCAGCGCGGAGATGGCGCCCATGAGCCGGCTCGTCTCCCGGCGCAGGTAAAGGTGATCTGCCTCGCCGTGCTCCGGTCGCTCGAAGCGAAGGGGGCGCCCGTAGCGCACGGTGATGGGCACATTTCGGGGGGGCTCCAGCAGCTCCAGGCGCGGGTATCTCTCGGGGGGGAAGGAGGCCCCGGTGCCCGACAGGCCTACGGGCACCACGGGCACGCCAGCCTCCAGGGCCAGGCGCACCACGCCGGTCTTGCCCCGGAGCAGGCCCGTCTCGGGCTCCACCATGTGCCGTCCAATGTCCTCCTCCCCGGGGATGGTGCCCTCGGGGAAGACGCACAGGGCCTTGCCCTGCTGCAGCGTCTCCACGGCGTTCTGCACTCCCCTGGGATCGCCGCCCCTGTGGATGAATGGGGAGTCCGTGAGCTTGATCAGGTGGCGCAGCAGCGGCCAGGTCTCGAACTCGGACTTGGCCAGGAAGCGCAGGCGCCTGGGGCAGGTGGCCCCGATGACCTGGACGTCGTTCCAGCTCTGGTGGTTGGAGGCCAGGATGAAGCCGCCCCCCTCCGGGACGTTCTGCAGGCCCTCCACCTTCAGGTCGTTTTGGCTCTCGAACATTGCCCGGAGCACCCGGCCCAGGGCGTGGTAGATGGGGTCGGAGACCGAGTCGAGCTTGTCGAGCCGCTCCAGGGTGTTGACGGCGAGCCCCAGGGCCGCGTCGGCGGGGCCAAGGGCTGCGAAGGCGATCTGCTCACGGTTCATGGCTACCTCATTGTTGGAAAATAGCAGTACGGTCAGCGGACTATAACACAGTGCGTTATCCTGGGGAGTGATTTTCCGGCGGGTCTCGCCGGCTCGGAGATGACGCACCGAGCCAGGAGTTGGCACTCCAGGACAGGGCACCAGATCTCGCCAAGCCCGTGAAGAGATGCGCAGGGACTCCGCGCACCATCAAAGCCGAGGCGATGTGCGTCCAGACGTACGGAGCCTGCGGACGCGGCGGCAGAGGCTCTCCCTGGCGGCGTCGAGCACGGGATCGCCCCCGGCCCGTAGCGCGGCCAGGCTGAGGTACACCTGGACGTGGGGCTTGACCCCGTGGCCTTCAACGGGGCTGTGGTCCGCGGTGCGAGACTGCCAGCTAGGAAGGCTGACCAGCAGCCGGCTGCGGGGGAGTGGGACGAGAACTGGCAGCCCGGAGCTCCCCGCGGTGGGCCGGCCGAAGAGGGTGATCCCGGGAGCCGCTCGGAGGGCCCGGGCCGCGGTCTCGCAGGCAGAGGCGCACAGCTCGTCCACCAGGACCACGGTGGGCAGTCGGAGGGGGCTCGAGGCCGGCCTGATGATGTCCTTCTGCCAGGTTGTCCAGCGGCTGTCGTCCGGATCCGCGGGGAGCTTGTCGATCACCGGGACCCGCCTTGCGAGCACCCGCGTCCTGAGGTACCTGTACTCCCCGGCCAGCACGGGGCGTTGGATCAGCCGGGCCACCAGGCGGCGTGCCATGCCCTGGGAGCCGCCGCGGTTGCCCCTCAGGTCCAGCACCAGGCCGTCCAGTTGTCCGGCCTTGGAGAGCAGGGAGCTCAGGCGGCTCCTTAGCCTGGCGCTGGCCGGGGCAAAGGTTGCGACCCGGAGGAGCCCCACCCTGGGAGTGGACCGGCGAGAGGCCTCAGGCAGAGGGCTGGGTGCGCCAGGGCCGCCCAACCGGTGCTGCGGGCCGCCAGTCTGCTGGAGGGCAGCAGGAGAGCAGCGGAGCTGCCGCAGGGAGAGCAGCCGCTCCTCCCTGGGCGGCGTGCGGCCTCCGGTGAGGGTCACGGACAGGCGCCGAGCTCCCCGCCGCAACAGCAGCGTCACGGAGGGCATGGGGGTGTCGGGGTACCAGGGCCTGGCGATGAGCACCCGGGAGGCGGCCAGGGCCAGCCCAGCCTCCAGCCGCGACCAGCTCCTCCAGCGCAGGGTGGAGCCCATGCGCGACAGGGCCGGGATGTGGCCCGCCAGGAGGACCACGTCCCCGGGCTGGATCCCCGCGGCCTCGGCGGTGGACCCCTGCCTGACCCTCAGCACCACCACCTGCCCGGCCAGGTAGCGGAGGGTCAGGCCCACGTCCACCAGCACCGGCCTGGGGCGGCGCCTGCCCCGGCGGCGCCCGCTGGCGCGTGATTGGCGAGGGCGGTAGGTCCGACGGAAGGTGCGCCCATAGCCGCGGGTGGTGAGGTGGCCGTCGTGAAAGGCCAACAGCGCTCGATCCACCGCGCCCATGTACTGGTAGCGGTTGCGCGCGGACATGAGCGCCGGGCGATGGGCCTCGATCAGCGCCGAGACGTTCAGGCGGAAGCGACGTACCTTCTCCTCCAGGTGGGGGTAGCTCTGCTCAAGCAGGGCCTGGAGGAAGGCCAGGTCCTCTCGCCGTTGGCCGGGCGTGAGAGCGTCTATCTCGGGGTCCACGAACTTCCGGGATGCGGGCCCCGGGCATTGCGGTCCCTGGTGGGCGGCGGGGCAGGCGGCCAAGGTCACCGCCAGCAGCGGGCCCAGGGCCCAGCCCCTTGAGGGGGATATGTATGGTGGTACACTGCGATTCATGTCGAGCTCATCCCGAGCCCCCCTTTCTCTTGTGGCCCTCGGCCTGCTGGCCCTGGTTGCGGCCCTTGTTGCCACGGGGCCGCCGGTCCCTGTCGCCGTGGGGGCGCCAAGGGTGCGGCCTCGGCCGCTGGCAAAAAAGCCCGAGCCGTCGGTCCATGGCTGGAACCCCACCACCTTTGCCAACGTGCTGGTGGGCCTGCCGAAAGCATACTACGATCCAGGCCGGCTTCCACCCAGGCGTGCCTTCCTTTCTGCCATGGCCCGCCTGGAGAAGGTGGTGCCAGAGGTGGT
>JAJRWW010000692.1 GCA_024276595.1 Myxococcota bacterium | reverse complement strand
TAAGGCCGGGGCTGCCGGAAAGGCCGGGGCTGCCGGAGAGGCGGAGGCTGCCGGAAAGGCGGAGGCTGCCGGAGAGGCGGAGGCTGCCGAGAGCAGCCGCGTCGGCGCCACCGACACGGCGCAGGGGCTGGCCGATGCCATGGCCAGCTTCTGGGATCCACGGCGCTGGCTCGACCCCTGGGCTGCAGCCCAGGGGTCGGGCAGCGGGGAGCCGGACGGGGGCGGAGAGGGGGATGGCCCCGGGTCGGGCGGCGGCAGGGCCGGGGGCGACTCATCTGCTGGCGCTCTGTTCGATCCGATGGCCTGGATGAAGCTCTGGACCCAGGCCGTCACGGCTGGCGGGGGGAGCGCCTCCCCTCGATATTCCTCCAGGGCAGCGCCCCTCTCTGGTGGGGCTCTGGGGGCTGGTTTCCCCTTGGACCCGCTGGGCTGGATGAAGGCGTGGGGCGACCTGACGAGGGACCAGGCCCAGCGCTTCTCCGGTGGGGCGGGGCTCTCCGACATGTGGGGCCTGCCCTGGGGGCAGGGCCTGCCCTGGGCAGGCACGCACCCGTTTCCTGGGATGCCCGCAGCCCCATGGATGCAGCAGCTCGCGGGGATGCTTGGACCGCCCGGCTCGAGAGGTGATGCAGGGACGCCCACCCTTTTTGGCGCCCCCGGGCTGGACGCCATCTCTGGCTGGATGGGCACCTTGCAGGCCCTGCTTTCCACAGACGCGCAGCGCCTGGCGCGCGACCTGGGCGAGTACTGGCTGGACTTCGGGCAGCGCTCGGTTCTGTACATGGACACCCTGCGGCGGCGGGGCAACATCATGCTGGAGCACCACCGGGCCGGCAAGCCGCCCCTGCTGGCCTACGAGTACGACGTGGTCATGGACGCCCGGGAGCTCGACCGGCCCGTGAACTACCAGCTCTTGCGGATCCGCCACCCGGACGGGGCCGAGCCGGCCCCTGGACGCAGGCCGCTGGTGATCATCGATCCCAGGGCGGGGCATGGCCCGGGCATCGGCGGGTTCAAGGAGGACTCGGAGGTGGGCATGGGGCTCATGGAGGGCCACCCGGTCTACTTCGTGTCCTTCACGCCGGAGCCCTGTCCAGGGCAGACCATCGAGGATGTGGAGCACGCTGAGGTCGCCTTCATCGAGGAGGTGAATCGCCTCCACCCGGACCGGAGCAAGCCCCTGGTCTACGGGAACTGCCAGGCCGGATGGGCGGTGGCCATGCTGGGCGCCGACCGCCCGGACGTCACCGGCCCCATCGTCATCAACGGGGCCCCCATGTCCTACTGGGCAGGGGCCGCCGGGGTAAACCCCATGCGCCTGGCAGGTGGGCTCACAGGGGGCGCCTGGGCCACGCGCTTTCTGTGCGACCTGGGCGGCGGGATCTTCGACGGCGCCCACCTCGTGGCCAACTTCGAAAACCTCAACCCGGCCAACACCCTCTGGGCCAAGGAGTACCGGCTCTTTTCGCACGTGGACACTGAGCCGAAGCGCTACCTGGAGTTCGAGCGCTGGTGGACCGGCTTCTTCCTGATGAACGAGGACGAGATACTCTGGATCGTCAACAACCTCTTTTTGGGAGACAAGCTGGAGCAGGGGAGGTTGGCCCTGGGCCCCAACCACTCCATCGACATGACGAAGCTGGAGGATCCGCTGGTGATCTTCGCCTCCAGCGGCGACAACATCACGCCCCCCCAGCAGGCGCTGCACTGGATCTCGGAGCTGTACCCCACCACCGCCGACCTCAAGGCCGCCGGGCAGCGCATCGTGTACATGGTGAACCCGCACATCGGGCACCTGGGGATCTGCGTCTCGGCCAAGATTGCTCGGCGGGAGCACCGCGCCATCATCGAGCACATCGAGGACATCAGGCGCCTGGAGCCCGGGCTCTACCAGATGGTCATCGACCGGGAGACCGGTGAGCAGGATCCCCTCGAGGACCAGTTCGAGGTGAGCTTTGTGCCCCGGCGGATCCGGGATGTGAAGTTCAAGGTGGAGCGCAAGGCGTTCGAGCGCATGGCCGAGGTGTCCCGGGCGAACGAGCGCCTCTACCTGCAGCTCGGCCGGCCGTGGGTGCGCCTGATGATGTCCGGCGTGAACCCGGAGACCCTGCGCTGGTTGAGCCCCATGCGGGTGAGCCGCTACATCTACTCCGACGAGGTGAGCCCCTTCATGAAGGGGTTCGAGGTCCTCGCCGCCCAGGTCAGGGCCCATCGACAGGCGGCCGACGAGTCCAACGCCTTCCGGTACGCGGAGCGGCGGGTGTCGGACAACATCGTTGCCCTGCTGGACGCCTACCGGGACGTGAGGGACTCCATGTCGGAGCTTGTGCACGACCTGCTCTTCTCGGAGGATCGCGCTCCGCAACTGTGAATTACTCTGGTTTTTTAGGTGATTCCGGATTATTTCACAAATGTTGATAAATATTTGATTGGCGACGGGGTCCACTGGACGCTTTTTCTTGACTGCACAAAAAATAGGCGTCTACAACATCATTGCTTGTATTTCATCGCGCATTCGGCGCACGGAGTTTTGAAACTGCCCAGGGCGTGAACGAGATCGTGGGACCTGGCACCGCGGGCGAACGCACCAGCAAGAGCTGAGGCGGGGATAGTTGCCGTATCTGGGCATGGCTACCCACGCAATGCTGCGTGGAGAGAAGACCGGGGGAAGAGAATGGATCCGAAGAACCTGACCGAGATGAACAAGGTGATGTTGACGGCCATGCACGAGATGTTCACCACCGGCATGAACGCCATGAACATGATGCAGGCCCAGGCCGAGCGCATGGTCAAGGCGCTGCAGGACAAGAACCTGGAGACCTACAACCTCTCCGG